>JAHRVD010000129.1 GCA_019090845.1 Marinosulfonomonas sp. | reverse complement strand
TAACCCAATCCCGATCATTATTCCCTGCCACCGGGTTCTGGGTGCTGACAGTCTGTGCGGGTTTTCGGGGCAGGGCGGTGTTGAAACCAAAGTGGCCTTGTTGCGCCACGAGGGCGCGGCGGGGTTACTGATATGAGCCTGACGGTTTTACTGGCGATCCTGTTTGCAGCGTTTTTGCACGCGGGCTGGAACGCGCTGATAAAGCTTGGCACGTCCAAGCTGACCTCGATGCTGATCCTGACGATGGTGCAGGGCGGGATCGGTGCCGCGATTGCGCTGAGCCGGACCTTGCCGCAGGGCGAAGTCTGGTGGTGGCTGCTGGCTTCGGGTGTTTTTCACGCGGCCTACAAGCTGTTTCTTGCGTTTGCCTATGAGCATGGCGACCTTAGCCGCGTTTATCCCATTGCGCGTGGGTCTGCGCCGCTGATCGTGCTGCTGGTCGGCGGGGCTGTGCTGAGCGACAGGATCGAACCGGGGGAATATGCCGGGATCATCGTGCTGGGCGCCGGTATCTTGCTGATGGCACGGGGCGTGTTCTCATCGGGTGAATCGCGCCGGCTGGTGCCGCTGGCGCTGGCCTCGGCGATGGCAACGGCGGGTTATTCGATGGTCGACGGGCTGGGTGCCCGGATCGCCGGGGATGCCACGACCTATGTTGCATGGCTGTTCGTTTTTGACGTGATGCTGTTTGTCCCAGCCAGCCTGTTTCTGCGCGGGCGATCTGTGATGCAGGCCGCGCCCAAGGCCTGGGCAATGGGCAGCCTGGCCGCTGTGCTATCCTACGGAGCCTACGCAATAGCGGTCTGGGCGATGACGGTTGCGCCGATCGCGCTGGTGGCGGCATTGCGCGAAACCTCGATCCTGTTTGCAGTGCTGATTGGTGTGGTTCTGTTCGGTGAACGTATGGACCGCGCAAAGGTAATATCGGCCGGATTGATCGCGGCTGGGGTAATCCTGACCCGCCTCTGATCGCTTGGCTCAGCCCAACTGGTCCGGTTCGCTCAGTTGCTGCACGATCCCTGCAAATAGCAGATAGAGCGATGTCACGATTAACCCCCAATGGGCCCAGCTTTGGGGATCAAAATCCACCCACGCCGCCCAGCCTGCAAAGAACGTCCAGCCTAGCGCCATTGGCAGAGACACCGCGCGCCAGCGCTCGGTCCGGATCGGGTGGATAAATTTCAGCGGCACGAACATGCAAACTGCAAGCACGACGACCAGTGATAGCAGGAACCAGAAATTTGGTTCCAGCGCGAACAGGACGATTACCACCATGTTCCAGCAACCGGGAAACCCGGAAAACGAATTATCCTTTGTCTTTATCCGTGTGTCGGCAAAATACATGGCACTTGCGAAGGTGATGACGATGATTGCGATCCAGCCGGTCCAACCCGGCAATAGCCCGGATTTGAACAGCGCATAGGCGGGGACAAAAACATAGGTCAGATAGTCGATGATAAGGTCGAGCAAGACCCCGTCAAACTGGGCCGCGTTCGTTTTGACATCGTAGTAGCGCGCCAGTGGGCCATCTATTCCGTCAACGAAAAACGCCACAACCAACCAGAGGAACATCATGCTCCATTTTTCCTCGACCGCTGCCAGCATGGCCAGCATCGCCAGCACAGCGCCGGAAGCGGTCAACAGGTGGACGATCAGGGCCTTGTGCTGCAGCTTCATTCTGGCGTTTTGGCGCAAAAACCGGCGTTCCGCAAATATTTTGGCATCTGAGGCGGTCAGCGTCAGGCGCGGGGATGGGCTTGTGTATAGACTTCCATCAGGCGGGCGGTATCCACGGCCGTATAGGCCTGCGTGGTCGAAAGTGAAGAATGCCCCAGCAATTCCTGTATCGAGCGCAAATCGCCGCCAGCATTTAACAGATGGGTGGCAAAGGAATGGCGCATTGCATGGGGCGTGGCCGTCGACGGCAAGCCAAGCTGCATCCTCGCGCGTTCCATCACTTTGGCAATGGCTCGCGGGTTCAGGGCACCACCGCGCACCCCGCGAAAAAGCGGGCTGCCAGCGTCAAGTTGATGGGGGCAAAGGGCGGTATAATGTTGAACGGCGGCGCGCGCTGCCGGAAGAACCGGAACGATGCGTTCTTTGCCGCCTTTGCCGATGATGCGAAGAACCTCGTCCAACGGGGTCTGATCGGCGCTTAGGCCAAGGGCTTCGGATATACGCAGGCCACAGCCATATAGCAGGGTGGTAACGGCCACGTCGCGGGCACCGATCCAACCCTCTGTGTGTTGCACTTCGACCGTGTCGATCATCGCCCGCGCACCGTCTTCGCTCAAGGGGCGGGGCAGTTTACGCTGAAATTTCGGGCTGCGGGTGGACAGGACCGCCGTTGGTTCAAAATCTTCGCGTTCCGCCAGCCAGCGAAAGAACGTCTTTACCGCAGAAAGCGACCGCGCCAGCGACCGGGCCGAAACCCCGCGCCGCCGTTCATGTGCCATCCACGCCCGCATATCCGAAACGGCGATCTTTTTAAGCGGGCCAAGGCCGGTTGCGTCGCCATAGTGTTGGCCAATGAAGGCAAGAAATCCAAGCACATCGGCCCGATAGGCCGTGATCGTGTTTTCGGCGTGGTCTTTCAGCGCTTTTTGATGGGCCAGCCAACCTTCCAGCGCATCAAGCGCTGCGGGGGCGATATGGGTCAGGCCAGCCAGCGCTGCATCGCCCGTTCAAACACACCCGCAAAAAACGTCAAAAGGTCGGTTCCCTGCGTTGGTTTGAACTGATGTGGATCTTCCGAGCCAAGCGCCAGCATTCCGGGCAATCGCCCGGGTCCGAAATCTAGTTTCAGACAGGCTTCCGAGCGGATCCAATCTGCGCTTTGGCCGTAAACTTCACCGTTTTCAGGGCGAATCTGGCGCAAAGTGGCCACCCGAACCGGCGCGCGCCGCCCCTGTGCGATATAGCGATCAATGCTGCCTTGTTCTGTGATTGAAAGAACATCACTCAACTTACTTAGATTCTGGGCCTCATCGTCCTGAACCGTTTCCAGCACCAGCCGCACATAGTCCACACGTAGGATTTCGGCGACGTCGCCGGACAGGTCCTTTAAAAATGT
>JAHRVD010000128.1 GCA_019090845.1 Marinosulfonomonas sp. | reverse complement strand
CTTGCGACGCAGTTTTGTTTTGCGGCCAAACCGGTGATCGACTGGGTCACCGCGCTCGCCGATGCGGGCATTGATCTGCCGGTGCATATTGGCGTGGCGGGCCCTGCCCGATTGCAAACGCTGATCAAATTCGCCATTGCCTGCGGCGTTGGCCCGTCGATGAAAGTGCTGCAAAAACGCGCAATGGATGTGACCAGACTGGTGTTGCCCTACGAACCAACTGTTGTCATTGCAGAGCTGGCCGCCCATAAGGCGGCCAACCCTGACTTTAACATTCAACAGGTTCACTTTTTCCCGCTCGGCGGCATCAAAACCAACGCCAACTGGGCCATTGCCCACGGCGGCGCTGCGACCGCACCGGCCAACATTTCCTGAAAGACGCAATCATGACCCGCACAGTGCTCGAATCCAAATCCAAAACCGTTGTTATTGGTTTTGACGAACCCTTTTGCGTGATCGGCGAGCGTATCAATCCAACCGGGCGCAAAAAGCTGGCCGCGGAACTGGAAGCGGGCGATTTTTCGACCGTGGAAAAGGATGCGCTGGAACAGGTTGCCTGCGGGGCAATGGTGCTCGATGTGAATGCGGGCGTTGTTTACAATTCCAACCCCAACCCGAATGAAACAGAACCCCCCTTGATGACCAAAGTTATTCAGGTTGTTCAAGGGCTTGTAGATGTGCCTTTATGTATCGACAGCTCGGTTCCGGCAGCACTTGAGGCCGGGTTAGCCGTGGCCGAGGGGCGGCCGTTGCTGAACTCTGTCACCGGTGAAGAGGACCGGCTGGAAGCGATCCTGCCGCTGGTCAAAAAATACAACGTGCCGGTGGTTGCGATTTCCAATGACGACAGCGGTATCTCCGAAGACCCGGATGTGCGCTTTGCGGTGGCTAAGAAAATCGTCGAACGGGCCGCCGACTTTGGCATCCCGGCCCATGATATCGTGGTTGATCCGCTGGCGATGCCGGTTGGCGCGATGGCGACAGCCGGGCAGCAGTTATTTACGCTGGTGCGCCGCTTGCGCGATGAACTGGGGGTGAACACGACTTGTGGGGCATCCAATATCTCATTTGGCCTGCCGCACCGGCACGGCATTAACGCGGCGTTTTTGCCAATGGCGATTGGTGCCGGCATGACCAGCGCGATCATGAACCCGATCCGGCCGGTGGAAATGGAAGCGATCCGGGCCGCCAATTTCCTGATGAACCATGACGCCAATGGCAGCGAGTGGATTGGCTTCAGCCGGGTTCTGGACGCCGTGAACGAAGGCACGCCTTTTGCTCAGGCCAGTCAGGCCGCCGCGGCAAGTGGGCGTGGCCGGGGTGGACGCCGGCGGCGGCGCAGTTAACTCGCCACAATCGAACCAAAAACGGGCGACCCAGACAGGCCGCCCGTTAAATTTTGCAACGCATCGCGCCTTATTGCGTGATGTGGTCCGTGGTGAACAGATAGTCGTCCTCGTTTGAATGACACGCAATACAGCCGACATCAGCCCCCTTGGCGACCCGTCCGGCCAGACGCATACCTTTGGGGTTTTTGTCCAGCGAGCCATCGGGCAGGAATTTGATCCAGAACCAGTTGGCGTTGTCCGCGTCATAGCCGGCCTCGCGGCGGAACATCACCGTCACAGCCCCCAGATGCTTTGCCGGATCGGCCAGGATCATAGAGCCATCGACACCCTCGGGGCCATAATTACGCTTAATCACCAGATCGCCGGTATGCCCCTTGATGGTGGCCTTTGTGTAAAAGGTTTCAAGCATCATACCGTGGGGCGGCGCGCCATCATAGGGCACCGTCATCACGCCATTTTCACCGGCAAATCCCGACGATACCATCACGTCCCATACAAGGGCGGCGTAATCTGCATCAGCGTCAGTGCCAAAAGGCGAATCCTGAGCAATTACAGGTGCGCCAAGCATCCCCAGTGCCAAAGCACCAGCGGCAATCAATTTTTTCATAGTACTGTCTCCCGTTTCAATTTTGGTCAAAATGCTCTTGCGCATGCTTACCCCGAACCGGCCGCAACTGCGGTAACTTCCGCCTGACAAAGTGGTGAGCGGATCGTGTGATATCTTGATTCGACACAATCGCCCATGCATCTGAGTGTTGAGGAAAGTTCCGGAGGACGCGATGAAAACGACCCTGATAATCGCCGCCATGACGGCCATGCTTGGCACGCCGTTGTCGGCCCAAAGCGTGGCGGACGGCGAAAAGATATTCAAGAAATGCAAAGCCTGCCATCAGATCGGCGTGGGTGCCAAAAACAAAATCGGCCCAATCCTGACCGGTGTGATCGGCCGCCCGGCAGGCAGTGTCGGGGACTTCAAATATTCCGAATCCATGCTGGCGGCGAATGCTGCCGGGCTGGTCTGGACTTCAGAAACCATTTTTGAATACCTGCAAGATCCAAGCAAATACCTGCGCGCTCTGTTGGATGACCCAAAGGCAAGGGCCAAAATGACGCTCAAGCTAAAAAAGCCCGGCGACCGGCAGGCAGTGATTGCCTATCTGGGCAGTTTTTCAACAGCGGCCGCTGAGGTGGCCAAGGATGGTTTTTGTATCGTGAACGCGTCCGCGCAATCGCGGTTTTTCGCCACTGAAACGCGCGAAGGGGCGCGTCAGACCGGCGATCTTGCACCGGGTGAGCGTCTTTGTGCACAAGGAACAGCTGCCAGCGACGGGATCGTCAGCGTTTTTGCGGACCCGGATGGGTTTGAAGGATGTTCGCGCATCATCGCCACCGGAACAGCCGAAGAAATGCTGGAATACGCCGAGTTTGATCGCTGCGGCTGGAGTTCACATAAATCCTGAGTTTCAACGACGGTTAATTGGTTATTGCACCACGCGCGTTCCGGCCCCACCATGGGGCAATGGGAACGGGGACCAGCGCATGACACAGCAATACAACCCGCCGCCATTGCTGCGCTCTCTGCCCCGCATTGTATTTCGCATCGCTGTAATTTTAGCCATTGCTTACGGCGTTCATCTGTTGATGGGCTGGGTGATGGTGAAATCGCAAACCCTGTCACCGACATCTCAGTCGATAATGCTGACGTCGCTGGTCGCGCTCTTATTGCTGTCGTATTCAGTTTTGATCGCCGTGCCATTCGTGCCGGGCATCGAGCTGGGCCTGTCGCTGCTGCTGCTTCGGGGCGCCCCGATTGCGCCTTATGTTTACGTTGCCACCGTGCTGGGCTTGTCGCTGGCTTACCTGATTGGCCGATATATGCCCAAGCATTGGTTGCAAAGGACGCTGCTTGATTTGCGGCTACGCTCGGTGGCCGGATTTGTCGGCTCGGTTCAGGCGATGACGCCACAACAAAGGATAGATCTGATGTGCGAACGCCTGCCTGACTGGCTTGGTCACCGCTTGATCAAATGGCGATATCTGGGCTTGGCGGCGGTCATCAACATTCCGGGCAATTCCATTGTTGGCGGCGGCGGCGGCATTTGCATGGTGGCTGGGCTAAGCCGGATATTCACCCCGACTGCGACGCTGGTCACAATCGCGCTGGCGGTATCGCCGGTGCCGCTATTGATCTGGTTTTTCGGGATCGAATTGTTCACCTGATCAAGCCCCCACACATGCCCTTTCACACACCACGGTTTTCGCTATGGTTGCCGGCAATAATCTTTTGAGGCGCATATGAGCGATCCGCTTGTTATCTTTACCCCTTCCGGCCAGCGTGGCCACTTTCCCGTTGGCACGCCGATCCTGACGGCCGCACGCCAGCTTGGCGTGGATCTGGACAGTGTGTGCGGCGGGCGGGGCATTTGCAGCAAATGCCAGATCACGCCGTCATTTGGCGACTTTCCGAAGCACGGCGTGCAGGTCAAGGAAACCGCGCTGTCGCCATTTAACGAGGTCGAGGCCCGTTATGACAAAATTCGCGGCCTAAAAACGGGGCGCCGTTTGGGCTGTCAGGCCACAGTGCAGGGTGACATCGTGATCGACGTGCCGCCCGAAAGCCAGCTGCACAAACAAGTCGTGCGCAAGCGCGCCGAGGTTCGCGATATCACCATGGCCCCCGCTGTCCGGCTTTATTATGTCGAGGTGGCAGAACCGGACATGCACGACCCGTCCGGCGATCTTGAACGGCTGGCAGCAGCCCTGCGCGATCAATGGCAACTGCAGGATGTCGACGCCGATCTGCATATCCTGCAGGCTTTGCAGCCGACCCTGCGCAAAGGCGATTGGAAATTGACCTGCGCTGTGCATCACAGCGATAGTGACCCCCGCCCCCGCATCACCCGGATTTGGCCCGGATTTCACGAAGGCTCGATCTTTGGGCTGGCAATTGACCTTGGCTCAACCACAATCGCCGCCCACCTGTGTGATCTGCAAAGCGGCGAAGTCGTCGCCTCATCGGGTATCATGAACCCGCAAATCCGCTTTGGCGAAGACCTGATGAGCCGGGTCAGCTATTCGATGATGAACAAGGGTGGTGCCGACGAAATGACCGCTGCCGTGCGGCTGGCGATGGCCGATCTGGTTGGCGAAGTCGCGATTGAGGCAAAGATCGAACCTGACCTGATCCTTGACAGTGTGATCGTGTGCAACCCGGTGATGCACCACCTGTTGCTTGGGATCGATCCGTTTGAACTGGGTCAGGCGCCCTTTGCGCTGGCCACATCGGACGCGCTAAACCTAAAGGCCGCAGCGCTGGAACTTGGGCTGCATCCGGGGGCTCGCACCTATATCCTGCCCTGCATCGCAGGCCATGTGGGGGCCGACGCCGCCGCTGTCGCCCTGTCCGAAGCGCCTTATAAATCGCGCGACCTGATGCTGGTTGTGGATGTGGGCACCAACGCCGAAATCCTGCTGGGCAACACCGAAAAGGTGCTGGCCTGCTCGTCCCCCACAGGCCCCGCCTTTGAGGGCGCACAGATTTCCAGCGGCCAGCGTGCTGCACCCGGCGCCATTGAACGCGCCCGGATTGACCCGGCAACAAAACTGCCGCGCTTGCAGGTTATCGGCTCTGACATCTGGTCAGATGAACCCGGATTTGAACAGGCCATCGCCGCCACCGGCATTACCGGCATCTGCGGCTCTGGCATTATCGAACTGGTCGCCGAAATGCGTATCGCGGGCATTGTCGATGCCTCGGGTCTGATCGGATCGCCCGAACAGACCGGCACCGATCGTTGCTTTCAGGACGGGCGCACCTATTCCTATCTGGTCTGGGACGCCACGGCTGACGGCGGCCCGAAAATCACGGTGACCAACCGG
>JAHRVD010000127.1 GCA_019090845.1 Marinosulfonomonas sp. | reverse complement strand
GTTACCGACATGACCGTGGCCACGCCAAGTTCGCCGTCTTCCCCAACAATTGGTTTTTTGGTGCCCGCACCGACGGCAAGAATGGCCCCGTGTGGTGGGTTAATAACGGCGTCAAAATTGTCGATGCCCATCATTCCAAGGTTGGAAATGGCAAAACTACCCCCCTGATATTCATGTGGGGCAAGCTTGCGGTCGCGCGCCCTTGTGGCGAGGTCTTTCATCTCGTTTGACAAGGCGGACAGTGATTTGGTGTCGGCATCACGCAGCACCGGTGTGAACAACCCCCCTTCAATAGCAACCGCAACGGCGACGTCGGACGGTTTTAGTTGCAAGATCCGGTCGCCTGCCCAGACGGAATTGGCCGCAGGCACCTGTTGCAGGGCCATTGCGCAGGCTTTGATGATGAAATCATTGACCGACAGCTTAATATCGCGCGCCGACAGTTGTTTGTTGATCTGGGCGCGAAATTCCAGCAACGCGTCGAGCTGAATGTCGCGGCGCAGGTAGAAATGCGGGATGGTCTGTTTTGCCTCAGTCAGGCGGGCGGCGATGATCTTGCGCATGCCGTCGAGCGGAATTTCCTGATACTCACGATCAGCATAGGTCTTTAAAACCATATCTGTAGCAGGACCGGTTGCAAGTGGGGCGATTGCCGGGGCCGCAGCAGGTTTGGTCACAACTGCGCCGGATACGTCTGCCTTTACGATGCGCCCATGCGGGCCGGTGCCGGCAACCAAGGCCAGATCAAGCCCCTTGTCAGCCGCTATGCGCCGGGCCAGCGGCGAGGCGAAAATGCGGCTGGTGCCTTTGGGGGCAACCGGTGGTGTAGCGGCGCCTTGAAGTGGTGCCGGGGAAGCAGTTTTTGGTTCGGCGGCTGGTTTTGCGGCGGGGGGCGCTGTTGTGACAGTATCACCAAGGCTTTCGCCGTCTTCCAGCAAAACCGCGATGGCGGTGTTCACCTTAACGCCTTCGGTCCCATCAGCCACCAGCAGCTTGCCCACGATGCCCTCATCCACGGCCTCAAATTCCATCGTGGCTTTGTCGGTCTCGATTTCAGCCAGCAAGTCGCCCGAGGCAACTGTGTCGCCCTCTTTTACCAGCCATTTGGCCAATGTGCCTTCTTCCATCGTAGGTGAGAGGGCAGGCATGAGAATTTCGATTGGCATGGCTTCTTCCCCTTACCGGTATGTCACGGATTTGACTGCGTCGATCACTTCTTTGGTGGTTATCAGGGCCAATTTTTCAAGGTTGGCCGCATAGGGCACTGGCACGTCTTTGCCGGTGCAGTTGATCACCGGCGCATCCAGATAATCAAACGCCTCGGTCATGATCTTGGCGCTCAGGTGGTTGCCGATGGCGCCCACTGGAAAGCCTTCTTCGACCGTTACGCAGCGATTGGTTTTCTGCACCGAAGCGATAACCGTGTCATAATCAATCGGGCGCAGGGTGCGCAGGTCGATCACCTCGGCCGAAATGCCATCAGCGGCCAGAGCATCGGCGGCTTCTAGTGCGTAGGTCATGCCGATGCCAAAGCTGACGATGGTGACATCGCTGCCTTCGCGCCAGATTTTCGCTTTGCCAAAGGGCACTGTGTAATCGTCAAGCACGGGCACGTCGAAAGACTGGCCATAAAGGATCTCATTTTCCAGAAAGATCACCGGATTGGGATCGCGGATCGCGGTTTTAAGCAGACCTTTGGCATCCGCCGCACTATAGGGCATCACGACTTTCAGGCCGGGGACATGGGCATACCATGCCGCGTAATCCTGGCTGTGTTGCGCCCCAACACGCGCGGCCGCGCCATTGGGGCCGCGAAATACCATCTGTGCACCGATCTGGCCGCCCGACATATAGCGCGTTTTGGCGGCCGAATTGATGATGTGATCCATCGCTTGCATCGCGAAGTTGAACGTCATGAATTCGACAATCGGCTTCAGCCCGCCAAAAGCAGCCCCAACCGCGATCCCGGCAAAGCCGTGTTCGGTGATTGGCGTGTCAATAACGCGTTTGGCGGTGAATTCGTCCAGCAGACCTTGGGAAATTTTATAGGCACCCTGATATTGGGCGACTTCCTCGCCCATCAGATAAACCGTGTCGTCGCGCCGCATTTCTTCGGCCATGGCGTCGCGCAAGGCTTCGCGCACGGTGGTGGATTTCATTTCAGTGCCGTCTGGAATGTCGGTCTCTGCCGGTGTCACCGTTTCAACTGGCGTTGCCGGGGCAGGGGTGGCCGCCGTTTCCGGCTTGGCTGCCGGGGCCGGGGCTGGCGTTTGTGTTGGCGTGGAAATATCGGCGGCATTTTCGCCCTCGTCCAGCAGAACCGCGATCACCGTGTTGACGGCCACGCCCTGGGTTCCTTCGGCCACCAGCAGCTTGCCGATGGTGCCATCATCGACGGCCTCAAATTCCATCGTTGCCTTGTCGGTTTCAATTTCGGCCAGAATGTCGCCCGAAGCAACTGTGTCGCCTTCTTTGACCAGCCATTTGGCCAATGTGCCTTCTTCCATCGTCGGGGAAAGGGCGGGCATGAGGATTTCTGTTGTCATGTCAGGTCCCTTTCTTCACGCGTCTGCGTAGATGTCGGTATAAAGTTCGTTCAGACCCGGTTCGGGGCTGTCTTTGGCAAACTCGGCCGCTTCGTTGATCGTGGCCTTGATTTC
>JAHRVD010000006.1 GCA_019090845.1 Marinosulfonomonas sp. | reverse complement strand
GCGGGCTTTAGCAACTTCAACTGAAAGATAAAAGAAGACCGGCCCGCTGGTGTTTTCAGCAGGTAATAATGCAGCAAATAATGTTAGCACCTTTGGTCATGGCTCCTGCATACACGACACAGCGCCGCTCTGCCAAGCAAATTTCGCCCAACCCCTCAGCACCCACCAACCCGAGTGCCCAATCAGGGCACGAGACATCCTGCGCCGCGCCCGCGCGGCTCAGTCGGATCACGCATAGCTTACAATCTCATATTCAATGTTATCGCCGTCGCGAAAGTAAAACCTGCGCCCCGGTTCATAGTCGGCGTGGTTGATGGGCTCATAGCCTGCGGCTTTAACCCTTGCCTCGACCGCGTTCAGATCATCGACGATGATGCCGACATGGTTCAGACCGCCTAATTGGCTGTAACTGTCCTGCCAGGGTTTTGGCGTATCCCCGGGGCCGGAATATATTGCCAGATAGTCGCTGCCCGATCCAACATGCACAGTATAGCCGTTGTCCTTGGCCGCCCCTTGCCATCGAATATGCCATCCAAACAAATCGCACAACATGGCGGCGGTGGCCTTTGGATCCGATACGGTGAAATTCACATGCTCGAGTATTCCTTGTGACATCCGATTTCCTTAGGTCCTGAGTTGAGTTCGGGTATACAGTAATTGCTCAACCTTACTTGAGGTCAAGGAGTATTTTCATGGCACCCAAAGGTGGTCTGACGATCGGGCAATTGGCGGCACGCACTGGATTGGCGGTTTCGGCAATCCGGTTTTACGAAGAAAAAGGGCTGGTCAATCCGGACCGCAGTGAAACCGGGCAGCGTCGCTACGAGGGGGCGGACATCAGGCGGCTGTCGTTCGTGATGATATCACAGAAACTGGGGTTTTCGCTGGCCGAAATTCAAAAGCTCTTTCGCGGCCTGCCGGACGGGCGCACGCCAACAAAATCCGACTGGAGCAGGATATCCAAAAGTTTTCGCACTTCGCTGGACGCGCGCATCCACCAGATGGAACTGCTGCGTGACAAACTGGACGGATGCATTGGCTGCGGCTGCCTTTCGCTGACCGCCTGCGCGCTTTACAACCCGGATGATCGCATAGGCGACCGGGGTGCAGGACCCCGCTATTTGTTGGGCGACGAGCCGGGCGGCGATTAAACGACAAATTCACAGGTCTTGCACGGCACTATCACACAGCTTGATTTGACATTTCATCTGGAGCATGGCCAGTTTTGAAAAAAACAGGAAACGCCATGGAACTATCCAGCAGAATAACCGGATTGACGGGCGGCGGATCGGACGGCTGGGATCTGTTCATCCGGGCACGTAAGATGATCGCGGCGGGGCAGAAAATCACCGAGTTGACGATCGGTGAACATGATATCCGCACACACCCCGATATCCTTGAGGCGATGCGCGCCTCGGCCGCTGCAGGCAAAACTGGCTATTCTCTGGTGCCGGGTTCACAATCTTTGCGCGAAACAATCGCTGCGCGGGTGCAGGCACGCACCGGCATTGCCACAACGGCCGACAATGTTCTTGTCACCCCGGGCGGGCAATCGGCGCTTTTTGCAACCCATTCGGCAGTTTGCGATCCGGGCGACACAGCACTTTACTGTGCGCCCAATTATGCCACCTACCCCGGAACGATCCGCGGCGTTGGCGCTATTGCCAAAGTCATCCAGACCCGACCGGAAAACGCTTTCCAACCGCAATTTTCTGAAATTGATGCATTAGCACCGGGCGCAAAATCCTTGTTGGTAAATTCACCCAACAACCCGACCGGGGTGGTCTATTCCGCCGAAACGATGGACGCCATTGCTGAGGCCTGCCTGAAACATGATCTGTGGCTGATTTCGGATGAGGTTTACGACACCCAGGTTTGGGAAGGTACCCATATCAGCCCCCGCACCCTGCCCGACATGGCCGAGCGCACGCTGGTGATCGGCTCGATGTCCAAAAGCCATGCCATGACCGGCAGTCGTATCGGCTGGATCGTCGGCCCCCAAGCGGCCATTTCCCGACTAATATCGCTGGCGACCCATACCACCTACGGGGTGGCCGGTTTCATTCAGGACGCCGCCGAGTATGCACTCAAACGCGGGACCGAGCTTGAACAGGAAATCTCCGCGCCGTTCCTGCGCCGCCGTGAAATAGCCAAACGCGTGCTCAATGGGCAGAACGTGTTGCAGGCGGTGCCGTCCACAGGGGCGATGTATCTGATGCTCGATATTCGTGCGACCGGCATGACGGGCGAGGCGTTTGGCAACGCCTTGCTGGACACCCACGCCATAGCCGTGATGCCGGGCGAAAGCTTTGGCCTTGCTGCCGCCGGGCACATCCGGGTCGCAATGACTGTCGAGGACAGCGCATTTGAGGCCGCAATGATCCAACTTGTAGATTTCGCCAAAGGACTTGCAGCATGACCCACACCCCCGGTTCGGAATTTCGCGCGTTACACCGCCCCGGCGATCCCTTTGTGCTGGCCAATGCCTGGGATGCAGGCAGCGCTAAAATGCTGGCCGCTCTTGGCGCAGAGGCAATTGGCACCTCTTCTGCCGCACACGCGTTCACACTCGGACGCCCCGATATGGGGCATGTCAGTCGTGACGAAGCCCTGACCCACGCCGCCGATCTGGTCGCAGCTGTCAATATCCCGGTCTCGGGCGATTTTGAAAACGGCTTTGGTGAAGCGCCCGATGTGGTTGCCCAAACCGTGCGTCTTTCAGGCGAGGTTGGGCTTGCCGGTATCTCGATCGAGGATACGGCCCTGCCCGACAGTGCACCCTATCCCTTTGATCTTGCAGTGGAACGCATCCGCGCCGGGGCCGCCGCTGCACGCGACCTGCCCAAAGATTTCATGCTCGTGGCTCGCGCTGACGGCATCATGAACGGCCATTATGATATTGAAGAGGCCCTGAAACGCATACGCGCCTTTGACGCAGCCGGGGCCGATTGCCTGTATGTGGCGCTGCCAAAATCAGCCGACGATCTGGTCCGGATTTGCGACGCCACAGATAAGCCGGTGAACGCATTGGCCGCAGGGCCAACCTATAGCGCGCTCAGCCGCGCCCAATATGCCGCTTATGGTGTTGCCCGCATCTCGCTAGGTTCAACATTGGCAAGGGCCACGCATCGCGTCATCTATGACGCAGCCAAGGCGATCTTTGAGCAGGGCGATTTTTCACCCGTGGGCAATGTGTTGCCCGGAAAGATAACGGACGAATTGTTGCGCTGATCCGCCATCTGCATCTTGTCAGTGGCGTCCACAAATGGCCAAATCAAACCTATGAACCATGATGATCTGAACCACTGGTCCAAACGCGCCGCCGACTGGACCCGCGACTATTACCGCACCCTGCGCGACCGCCCCGTTCGCGCCCGCACAGCGCCGGGTGACATTGCCCGCCAACTGCCCAAATCCGCCCCCGAACAACCCGAACCGATGAAAGATATTTTCGCCGATTTCGAAGCAATCGTGCCCGACGGGATGACCCATTGGCAGCACCCGCGTTTCTTTGCCTATTTCCCGGCCAACGCTGCGCCAGCCTCAATTCTGGCCGAGCAACTGACAGCAGCCATGGCAGCGCAAGCCATGCTTTGGCAAACCTCGCCAGCGGCCAGTGAAATTGAAGGCGTGATGGTCGACTGGCTGCGCGACGCACTCGGTCTTGCCACCCATTTCAGGGGCACGATCCATGATAGCGCAACAACCGCAACCCTATGCGCGATCCTGACGATGCGCGAGCGGGCGCTGAACTGGCAGGGCAATGAAACCGGCCTGTCGGGCGCGCCGCGCTTGCGGATTTATGCCTCGGACCAGACCCATTCCTCGATCGACAAATCGGCCCGGATTGCCGGTATCGGGCAGGACAATATTTGTAGAATTCCAACCGACGATTCCCTGTCTATGCAGCCAGAGGCGCTGAATCGGGCGATAAACTTGGACAAATCGAACAATTATCTGCCTACGGGCATAATCCTGTCCATCGGTGGAACATCGGTTGGTGGCAGCGATAATCTGGCCCCATTGATCAAAGTGGCCAAACACCACGACCTTTACACCCATGTGGACGCCGCCTGGGCCGGATCGGCGATGATCTGCCCGGAATTGCGCGGGCTTTGGGCCGGTGTGGACGGTGCCGACAGCGTCGTCTTCAATCCCCATAAATGGCTGGGCGCGCAGTTTGATTGCTCGGTGCAATTTCTGGCAGACCCGGCACCGCAAGTGCGCACGCTTAGTCTTCGCCCCGATTATCTGGCGACACTTGAGCATAATGACGTGCCCAATTTTAACGAATGGACGGTGCCATTGGGGCGGCGTTTTCGGGCCCTGAAACTGTGGTTCCTGCTGCGTGCTTACGGGCTGGAAGGCCTGCGCGAACGGATCCGAAATCACATCACATGGGCCACAGAACTGCGCGACGAAATCGCCGCCCTGCCCGGCTTTGAAATTATCACCGAGCCGCGCCTGTCTTTATTCACATTCCGCTTTGAATCGGACGCCCAGACCGAGGCGCTTTTGACTCGGATCAACGACGATGGCCGTATTTACCTGTCTCAAACCCGCCACGACGGGCATTTCGTCATCCGCGTTCAGGTGGGCCAGTTTGATTGCACCCGCGACGATGTGATGACGGTGGCGACGGTTCTGCGGGAACTTTCCAACGGTTAACCGCCCGAGGCCCGCTCTTCCAACTTCAGCCAGTCTTCTTCGGCCTTGGCCAGTGCCCGCTGCCGCTCGCTCAACGCGGCACTCGCCTTGGCAAATTTTGCCGGATCGCGATTGAACAAATCAGGGTCCGACATCAATTTCGATAACTTTGCAATCTCGCCTTCCAGTTTTTCGATCACTTGCGGCAATTCTTCCAGCCGATGTTGTTCGGTAAAGCTCAGGTCGGATTTGGCGTTTTTTGCGGGCCGCGTGGTTTTCGACGGTGCGGCGCGATTGGCCTTGGTGGTAATTGCCTCGGCGACCGTTGCGGTGCGCTGATTGCGATAATCGCTCCAGCCCCCTGCATAGACCGTGGCCTGCCCGTTGCCTTCCATCGCGACGGTCATCGTGGCAACCCGATCAATGAAATCCCGATCATGGCTGACCAGCAGGACACTGCCCTTATAGTCGCCCAACACCTCTTGCAGCAGGTCGAGCGTTTCCATGTCCAGGTCATTCGTCGGCTCATCCAGCACCAGCAGATTGCTTTCCCGCGCCATAAGCCGCGCCAACAGTAAACGCGCCTTTTCGCCCCCCGACAGGCTGCGAACAGGGGCCCTTGCCTGAGCATCCGAGAACAGAAATTCCTTAAGGTATCCAACAACATGGCGTGGTTGGCCGCGCACCATGACCTGATCGGCCTTGCCCGAAACCCGCATGCCTTCGTCACCAGTCAGGCTTTCCCAAAGGCTAAGATCAGGGTCCAGAGCGGCGCGATTCTGATCAAATACAGCCAGCTCCAGATTGGTCCCAAGCGTCACGGTTCCACTGTCGGGTGCCAACCGTCCGGTCAGCATATTCAGCAGCGTGGTTTTGCCCACGCCGTTGGGGCCAACAAAGGCCACACGATCCCCCCGCGCGATACGCAGTGACAGGTCATTCACGATCATGCGACCGTCAAAAACCTTGGTAATCCCCTTGGCCTCGATCACCCGCTTGCCAGATTTCTGGCCGGCATCAAAAGCCAGACCGGCGGTGCCCTGACGCCGTATCATCGCCGCCCGTTCGTCGCGCAGCGCGCCCAAGGCACGAACCCGGCCCTGATTGCGCTTGCGGCGTGCAGATATGCCTTCGACGGCCCATTTGCCCTCGGATTTGATCTTGCGATCAAGCTTGTGGCGCGCGTCGTCTTCTTCTTCCCAGATTTTGTCGCGCCATGCCTCGAACCCGTCAAAGCGAATATCCTGCCGACGCACCGCGCCCCGGTCGATCCACAAGACCGAACGCGTCAACGCCTGCAAAAAGGCCCGGTCGTGGCTGATCAGCACAAAGGCCGAGCGGGTTTGTTTTAGTTCCTGCTCCAGCCAGCCGATCGCCTGAATATCCAGATGGTTGGTCGGTTCATCCAGCAACATCAGATCGGGAGCCTCGGCCAGCAGTTTGGCCAGTGCTGCGCGCCGCCGCTCGCCCCCCGATGCTGTTGCCACCGGCACATCAGGGTCAAATTTCAACCCCTCGGCAGCCATTGAAACTTTGTAAAATTCGCTATCATCCAACCCGCTTTGCGCAAAATCGCCAAGCGTAGCAAACCCTGTCATATCAGGGTCTTGCTGCATATAGCTAACGTGCGTTCCGGGGGCGACCACCTGTTGTCCGGCATCTGGTTCGACCAAACCTGCCATGACCTTCATTAAGGTCGATTTGCCCGACCCGTTGCGCCCAACAAGAGCCAACCGGTCACCCGGCTGCACGACCAGATCAAGGCCGGAAAAAATTGGATCGCCGCCAAATGTCAGCGAGATGCCGGAAAGCTGTAAAAGGGGTGCACGTGCCATAGAAACGGGGGCTACCGTTCGCGCCCGCCGGGGTCAATGCCTGTTCGCCGACAGGATTTATTCAGGCCGGCCACGCCACCGCCGGCGATTTGGCGACAGCACGCAACAGACGCGCCCGCGCGGGCGGGATGGCCGAAATATCCAACCCGGTAAACACATGCAACGAGTTCATGTTTATATCGACCACCGCATGATCCGAAACCCAGCCCCCCATCGCCAGATAGCTGCGCAACAAAGGTGGCAGCTTTGCCCATGCCTGTTTTTCATCCGAAATCTTGCATGGGGGGGCAACAAACCGAACGACATCAGCTGCCTTCACATTTGGCCGCCAGTGGTTTGGGGCCAGATATTGGCCGCTTAGCAAAGCAAATGCATCCAGATAGGGCCGCGTGTCAGTTCCCGAAAATGACGAACATCCAAACAGCAACCTGACCCTTTGCTGATCCACATATAACGTCAATGCGCCCCATGCTGTGCGCAGAACATCCGCCCCCGACGTTTGTGGATCAACGCAAAACCGACCAATTTCCAACATTGGCACGCGATGGTCCTGCAAGCCCGAAAGGTCATAAAACTGCGCCGAATAGCTGGTCTGGATGTCCGTCCCGGTTTCAAACCTCATCACACG
>JAHRVD010000126.1 GCA_019090845.1 Marinosulfonomonas sp. | reverse complement strand
CCGATACACCGCAAAACCTGCCCTGGACGCGAACGGCCGCACCACAATTGGCAGGGCAAAGCCATGAATATTCCGGCCCGGTTTGCCAGCCTCGCTGTCTTTGTCGCCGTTCTGGGGCACGGATCGGCCGAATTTGTCGCCACGATGCCCACCATAACAGGTCCGGAACTTTCCGTCTGGCGCATTCTTTTGGGCGGCGCCGGGTTGATGGTTTTGGCCCTGTTGATCATCGGGCCACGCGCGCTGTTTGCGCCGCTGAAAACGGATGCATGGGAACTGACATGGCTGTCGGTGTGCGGCATGTCGGGTGCCTATTTCTCCTTTCACATCGCGATGGAAACCGCTTCGATCATTCAGGTGGCGACATTGATCACCACCACCCCGATTTTTGTCGGCATTGCCAATCTGATCGTCAACGGCCAGCGCCTGACAGCGGTTAAGATCGTCACCAGCCTGTTCGCATTTATCGGTCTGGTATTCCTGATCACCGACGGGCTTTTGGAAAAACTTATTGGCGGGCAGGATTCGATTAAGGGCATATTGCTGGCGCTCAACAGTTCCGTGCTGGGAGCGTTCTTTGCGGTGCGAATAACGCCGCTGGTCAGCCGCCATGGCGTTCTTAGCGTTACGGCCCTTTCGTTGATGACCGCCGGCATTGGCTTGTGGGTCGGAGTCGGGCTGATCTATGGTATCTGGGTTGCTCCGCACACATTGTTTGAACGACCGGCAGCAGATTTCTCTTGGATTATCGTGTTGGCGTTCTGGAACACGACGATTTCTCAGTTTTTGTGGTTGGGCGGTCTGGCGGCATCCCCGGACATTACTCGGGCCAGCTATTTATTCTACCTCAAACCGATCATCGCGGCGGCGCTGGCGATCATGATACTGAACGACCAGATATCCCTGCTACAGGTATTTGCGATCATTGTTGTGACCGGGTCGGTTCTGGTCGAACTGTTCTGGCCGCGCATCATTATCGCGCTCGCAAGGTGGGGTGATCATGCTTAAGAAAATTGCAATGCCCGCGCCATATTGGGCGGCAACCGACCAGCCGGTCTGGTGCAGCCGATGACCAGTTATTATCTCACTTATGCCGTCGTAAGAAAATTGACTGCCAGCGGGCACTGTGAAAAATTAAAGAGGCAAACCTACCTATTGAGGAGTGGCCAGGACGTGGCCCACTTCCTTGCAACCAAGTCTGAGGTTCAATTATGAAAACCAAGCGCGGTGCTGTTCGCACGGAGACCTATGAACGGTTAAAGAAAGATATCATCGAAGGCCGGTACGCCGCCGGTGAACTGGTGCAAATATCTGAATTCGCACGCGATCTTGGCGTCAGCCGAACACCCGTAAGAGAAGCGCTCAGCACTGCCGAACGTGACTTGCTGGTAGATTTGATCAATGGTCGCGGAGCAATCATTCGGCCACTAAGCATGGACGAAATCATTAATATCAATCAGTTCCGGGAAGTAGTTGATGGTCTTGCGGCACGCCTTTCGGCAAGATCGATACCGGCGGCGGCCATTGCCAGCCTCAGATCTGATTTTGAAAGCTTGCTTGAACAACCGGGTGCTGCCGAATCCGAGCGTCACAGCCAACTGAGCCACACACTGCACAAAACCATAGCAGAATCCTGCGGCAACTGGGTTGTGCAAGCCCAATGGCAACATTTGGACACAGCGTTTTCCCGGTTGAAGCAAAAAGGTTGGGAGACCTGGCTCAATTCAGCGGACAGAGAAGAGATTTCATTGCGGCGCCTGAACGAACATTTGGAGATTATTGACGCTATCGAAAAGCGCGACCCGAGCCGAGCAGAAGACGCAGCCAAAAGACACATCGTTCGAGCAACCAAGGATTTGTTGCAATTTATGGGCGGGACTCGCTAGCGATGGTTTAGGGCGAATTGGCCCCAAAAGCGTTAACCTCAGACAGTCGCTCTATCCGTCGGGTTTCCGCGCCGCTCCATCTGTTTGAGCATGGTTGACAGGGTGATCGCACCAAAGGTTGCTTTGGCTATATCGTCGATTTCACACATGACATCAAACAACGCCAGTTCTGCCGTCGTTGCATTAGTGGGATCCGAGAGATTGTTATCGCTCAACGTATCTTCAAACAGGCTGATCACATCTAAAAGCGTGGTGCGTTTGGCGTTACCACTAAAGCTGTAGCCACCCCCGACCCCGCGGATCGAACGGACCAGCCCGGCGCGCCCCAACGTGTGCATGACTTTGGCCAGATGATGCGCGGACACCCGAAATTTTTCACCAATTTCGGACACAGACACTTGCCGGTCCGGGTCCGCTGCCAGTTCGATCAACGCATAGATTGCCAGTTGGCTTGATTTTTGCACCTGCATGCACCCCTTTGGGCGGATTATCCGCTGCTTATCAGTCTAATCTTCCAGTTCTTTTTCAAGCTGGATATATGGCCCGGCGACCATACCCTCACTACGAAAAAACGCCATATGCAACTGGTTCTGGCGGCCAACCATCGTGCGCATTGTCTTTACACCTGCCGCCTTGAACTCTTCTGATACGGCATGAAACAACTGTTCACCAATCCCCTGCAGCCGGGTTCCGGGTTCCACCGAGAAAGCAAATATCCACCCGCAGGGTTTTGAGCCGAACTCCCAGTCGCGGATTTCACCGACAATAAAGCCCAAAACCGGGGCCTCTGCCCCCGCCTCTGCCGCTTTGGCGATCAGAAAAAACCGCTCGTCCAGACGGCGGGTCGCATAGCGTTCCAGTATATCCTGCCAATAGGCTGGTTTTGCCTGACCAGTCACCCGTTCATCCAAATCCACCACATGGTGCAGATCGCCCGCATCAATTCGGCGGATGGTTATTTTGTCGCCAAAATCGCTCATGAGCATCAATATCCCTTCGTTTGAAAGGCCGCTACGCTGCCCCGAACCAAAAAACCAGACCAAACACGTCATGCCTGCAACGCGACCAGCCTGTTGCAGGCGCCCGACATTCAGAAAACCACGCCGGGGTAGGAAATAGCCTAGCCTATATTACGGTAAAATTGTACTATTTTAGTGCTTTAAGACGTTTCAGAACAGGAAGGGCACTATGACACAGGATCTGCCCGGAAAACACTGGCAAGAAGCCGACGGGCTGCACATTGATGTGCGCACCCTGCCCCCGCCTGATCCGATGGTGGCAATACTGGGCCAGATCGAGCGCCCGGACCAAAACGGGCCGATAACGGTGCATCATGATCGTGAACCAATATACCTGTACCCCGAGCTGGCTGAGCGGGGCTGGCAATACCAGATCATTCCGGGCGAACCGGGTGAGGTTCGCCTGATCCTGTCGCAGGTAACGTGATGCTGGCCGGTTCCTTTCTGGGCGATGCAAACAGCCGTTTATTACCCGCGTCGATCCCGTTTGGCTTTTTCACTGCGGCGGCTGTGTTCCATATGGCCGCCTGGGCTGCGCTGTTTGTCGGGGCTGGCGATGTTGCTGGATTTGCTGGCGGTCCGGGGCCCGTTCTGGCGGCGATCCACCTGCTGACGCTTGGTGTTATGGCGATGGTGGCGATTGGTGCAAGTTTTCAACTGTTGCCTGTGGCGACACGCCAGCCGCTGATCCGCGTATGGCCCGCCCGCCTGTGTTTCTGGCTAATGGTTCCCGGCGTTGGTCTGCTGTCGGGCGGCATGACCGGGGCAAGCCCGCTGGCCCTGCAGATAGGTGGCGGGATGGTCGCAAGCGCGCTGTTCGTTTTCGCCGCCCTGAGCGCAGACAATTTGCGCCGCGCCGGTGCAATGCCCGTTGTTGCCGCCCACGGCTGGGCCGCTCTTTGCGGCTTGGTGATATCTGCCGGTTTCGGCGTTATCATGATTGCAGATTTCAGCACTGGTTTTCTAAGCAATCACACGGCCGTCGCGGTGGCTCATATGCTGCTGGCCGCCTTTGGTTTTATGGGGCTTTTGGTATTGGGGTTCAGCCTTATCCTGATACCGATGTTCGCCCTGTCGCGCAGCCTGCCCGCCAAACCCACATGGGCACAGATGTGGCTGGCGGTTCTGGCGATT
>JAHRVD010000125.1 GCA_019090845.1 Marinosulfonomonas sp. | reverse complement strand
TGAACGGAATGCCTGAACGCTTTCCCAAGCTAAAGACAATCTGGATCGAAAGTGGGCTGGCATGGATCCCGTTCCTGATGCAGCGGCTGGACAATGAATACATGATGCGCACATCAGAAGCACCGCTGCTGAAACGCAAGCCAAGCGACTATATGCGCGAGATGTTTTACACCAGCCAGCCGATGGAGATGGTGAACAACGCCGAAGCACTGGAACTGACGTTCAAGATGATCAACGCCGAAGATCAGTTGCTGTATTCCTCGGACTACCCACATTGGGATATGGATCTGCCTAGCACGATATACGATTTGCCGTTCCTGTCAGAGACAGCAAAGCGCAAAATCCTTGGCGAAAATGCGCTACGGGTATTTGGGGTCGAGCCGGTGATGTCCGATTGGAAACTGAAGGCGCAAAAGGCCTGATTTAGGGCGCTCTGGGTGAAACTTGTCGCAATATAAGAGATTTATTGCAATGAATTGACGGTGATGTTAGCATTGAGCGGCAATCTGATAGCTCCCAATCTGGCGACATGTTGGGACAGTATTTCCCTCATAAGGACGTGACCCGGATGACAAATAATGTGGCGATCCTGGGCGGCGCGGCGTTGCCGGTTGGTAAGTGGCAAGGCAGTAGCGAGGATGAGACACAGCATCTGGAGCACGAGCTTCTGGCAAAGCTTGTCATGGATGCAATGGAAGACGCCGGGCTGGAAAAATCCGATATTTCGTCACTAATTTTCACCCTGCCACGGCCCTACACACAGCAGAAATATTTTGCCACTTTCATGGCCAACTACCTGAACCTGCCCTGCGACGGGCTGGTGATGGAGGTGCTGGGAAACGGCATGACACCCGCACTTGCGTTTCAAACGGCGGTCGATCAGGTCACGCTGGGGCGCGCCAAGGTTGCGCTGGCGCTTGGGATCAATTTTGAATCCGCCACGTCTTCTTATGACCATATGATGAGCTCGATGCGGGCCACGGGCGACGTGGATTTTCACACCCCGTTCGGGTTCACCCCGATATCCTGGTACGCGATGGACGCGGTCCGCTACATTCATGAATTTGGCTCGTCGCGCGAAGAGCTTGCCTCGGTGGCCGTGAAAAACCGGGCTCATGCGATGCATAACCCGATCGCCCAATATCGCAAGCCTATGTCACTGGACGATGTGTTGGCCCAACGCCCCATCGTTGATCCGCTTGGTCTGTTCGAAGTGCCGGGGCGCGCCGATGGTGCGGTTTGTGTCGTGGTGGCGGATGAAGATGTCGCCAAAGCTACCGGCAAATCCTACGCCCGTATCCGCGGCGCTGGTTTTTATCACGAAGGCGCGCATCAGATTAACGAAACTCCAAACGACATGATCGCTTTCGGCTCGGCCCGTCGTGCTGGCGAAAAAGCCTATGCTCAGGCGGGCATGAGCGCAAAAGACATTGATTTCGCCGAACTTTATGCACCCTGCACGATTGTCGAGGTTCTGGTGTCAGAAGCGCTTGATCTTGTGGCGCGGGGCGAGGGTGGACAGATGGCGGCGGCTGGTGAAACCTCGGTCGGTGGCCGAATTCCGATCTGCACGTCCGGCGGTTTGCAGTCGCGGGGGCATCCGGCCTATGTGACTGCATTATATAGTTATATCGAGGTGCTGGATCAGTTCAGAAACCGTGCCGGCGGGCGACAGGTTGAAGGTGCCGGAATTGGGATGACCAGCGCCGAGCTTGGAAATTACAACGCCGCACTAGTCCATATTCTGGAGGCCGTTCAATGACCCTGCCTATTATCGACATGCCGGGCAAACGGTCCTACCCACCGCGCCAAAGCGATTTCACGATCAAGTTCTGGCAGGGGCTTGGGGAAGGCATATTTCAGACGACGCGCTGCGTGAAATGCCAAAAACTTAGCTTTCCGCCCAAGCCGATTTGTCCACATTGCTGGTCAAAGGAAACCGTCTGGGAAACGCTGTCGGGCAAAGGAACGCTGTATTCCAAAACGACAGTCTACGCCGGGCCTGCGGTGTTCAAAGAAGAATTGCCGTATCAGGTTGGCATCGTTGATCTGGACGAAAATATTCGCATCGCCACACGGGTTCTTGGTGACGCGAAACTGGATGCGCCGGTAAAGATGGTCATCCTGAAATATGAAGACGGAAATTTATACGCTGCGCGCTGAATCAGTATTTCGACAGCCTGAAATTTCGGCAGTAATTCAAGTCACTGTGGTTACTGTTTTCTCATCGTCGTCGTCGAAAAACTGCTGTCCGGTAAGGCGAGGCGACGGAAATACCGGAGACATCGACCCGTCCTCGGTTTTGTAACTTAGCAATTCCTGCGAAATTTTGGCTGCCGTGTCCGTCACCAGGTCGACCAGGTTTTTGATGTCAGCCTCTGTGCAGATTTCGCGGCTGCGCACATAACACAGGCTTGTGGAAACGGCCTTGGGCGCGTGAAAAATTGGGGCAGCCACACCGATGACCGATCCTTGGTAATGTCCGCCGACTCTGTGGCCGGCCTTGCGAATCTTTTTCATTTCCGCACGAAATTCCTGCCAGTTGTCGCCAAGCCGTTGCCCGGCAATTTTTTTGGCATTCGCGTTATACACATTCCGCAATTGGTAGGCTGGCAAATAGGCAAGGATAACCTGCGAAGGAGAGCCGTAGATCAGCGGAAAGCTAAGTCCGCGTTCCATTGTCAGCGTTATGTCTTTGTCAATTTTTTCGACATGGACCGACAGAACGCGGTCGCCATAAAACCCGCTTAGGATTTTTGCTCCGATGAGTTTTGAGCGGTCCGCATCCAAAAGCGGGCGCGCGGCGCGCAATAACGGGTCCGAGCGCATGATCTGCCGGTCAATCTGAATAAAGCGCGGACCCAGCACATAGCTGCTGCCAGCGCCCGGAACGATAAAACCGGCGTCATAAAGGGCCTTCACATAACGATAGGTTGTCGCGCGGGTCAGGTTGAGTTCCTTGATCAGCATCTCGACAGTCCAGGTAGGACTCTCTTCTGTGAAGAGGTCAAGAATACCCAACACCTTGTTAGCACTACTTTTTTTACGCAAAATCCCGATACCCTTTTAATTTTTCCGGACAAAATTCCAGAACCCTTACCCGAATGGCCTACCTTCAGTTTGCTAGTCCCGGCAAGGGCCGTCTGCCGTTTCTTTTGCGACCTTAAACGATCCCTAT
>JAHRVD010000124.1 GCA_019090845.1 Marinosulfonomonas sp. | reverse complement strand
TTGTAGACCCCTTTGGCCTGCTGGATTGTTGCCCGGTGACCGACGGGGCCGGCGCGGTTATCGTGGCGCGCGCGGACCGGGCACAGAATATTGCCAAGAAAACCGCGCATATCCTGGGTTATGGGATCGCCAACAATATTGACGGTCTGTTTGCTGGCAATAACATGTTCCAGACAGCGGGTGTCGCGAGTTCAAAAACCGCCTATGAAATGGCCGGGATTACCGCCAGCGATGTCGATACCGCGCAGTTTTACGACACCACCACCGCACAAACGATCATGCAGCTTGAAGACTATGGTTTCTGCAAAAAGGGCGAGGGCGGCCCGTTTGTCAGTTCCGGCGCCACTGGCCCGGGTGGGATTATACCAACGAATACTGCCGGTGGCCTTTTGTCAGAAGGACATGTCGCCGGCATGTGGCACATTCTGGAAGGCGTGCGTCAGGTTCGCCAAAGCCATCCGCCTGAACGCCAGATACCCAATGCCGAGATTGCGGTGATCAGCGGCAATGGTGGCAACTCTGTGTGTCATGGCTCACTCGTGCTTTCTCGAAACCCGTCGTGAAAGGGCAGCAGAAAAATGAATGAATACACCAAACCACTTCCGACCCCCACAGCAGACTCGCAACCGTTCTGGGATGCGTGTCGGGACGAAAAGCTGACATGCCAGCGTTGCGATGATTGTAATACAGCACGATTTCCACCGCACCATGTTTGCCCAAATTGCCTGAGCGTGAATTCTCATTGGGAAGAAATGAGCGGTAGGGGTTCGGTATTTAGCTTTACCGTTTTCCGGCGTGTTTATGATCCGGGGTTTGCCGACGAAGTTCCCTATGTTGTGGCCCTTATCGAGCTGGACGAGGGACCGCGGATGCTCAGCAATGTGGTGTCAATTGATCCGGATAAAGTGGTTTGTGGAATGCCGGTGAAAGTGGTGTTCGAAAAAGCGACACAAGAGATAACGCTGCCAAAATTCGAACCGACAGAAAGTTAGATGCATGTTTTGCTAGTGGCCGCCGGCAAGCTGCAATGTCCTTAATTCAAGTAGAAATGACGTAAAGAAGATCATGACCCAAAAAAAAGCAAATGCTGTCCTGTCAGTCGAGCAAGTGTCCAAGTCTTTTTATGTAGAAGACGAGCCACCGATCCTTGCGCTAAGTGAAACTGATTTAGAGGTTCAGAAGGGCGAATTCGTCGCTGTCATTGGGCCAAGCGGCTGTGGCAAGTCCACATTGTTCAACATCATTGGCGGCCTGATCCCATCCGACACCGGTCAAATTGTGGTCGAGGGCAAAAAAACCAACGGCCCGGACAAACAGATCGGAATGGTTTTTCAGGAAGAATCGACATTTGCCTGGCGTACCGTGGAAGAAAATATTGCCTTTCCGCTGGAATTGGCGGGCGTGCCAAAACAAGACCGGATAAAGCAGGCCGCGCATTTTGCCGATCTGGTCGGTCTTTCGGGGTTTGAAAAACGTTATCCCGCCGAGCTTTCGTGCGGGATGCGACAGCGGGTGGCGCTTGCCCGCACCCTTGCGCTTGAGCCGCAGATTTTGCTGATGGATGAGCCTTTCGCGGCACTTGATGAACAAACCCGGATGCTACTGGGCGAAAAAATCACGGAAATCCGTGAAGCTCTTGATCAGACGGTGTTGCTGATTACCCATAACATCACCGAGGCCGTGCAGTTGAGCGACCGGGTCGCCATCATGTCTTTCCGCCCCGGGGTGATTAAACGAATACTCGATATCGACCTGCCCCGGCCACGAGGACCAGAAACGATTTCTTCCGACAAGTTCGGCCATTACGTGGGCGAGATTTGGGCAGACCTTCGTGAGGAAGCTGCACGCGGGTTGCGGGAAAGTGAAAGGGCGCTGGCCGATGAGCATTAAGTCAACCGGTTCCCCCGGCACCCCGAGCAGGTTTCTCAAGTATTGGCACCGACATAACAGCACTCTTCTGGGTCTGGGTATTTTCGCGTTTTTACTGGCTATCTGGGAAGCATCGATCAGTCTGGGGTGGGTGTCCAAGTTCGTATTGACCCCCCCAAGCGGGATCATACAGGCGCTGATAAAGCTGAGCAAAAACGGTGAACTTATGGATGCGCTGGCGACGACGCTGACTATTTTGGGCGCGGCGCTGGGCTTAGCATTGGTCATCGGGATATCGATAGGGTTCCTGCTTTATAAAAACGAACTTTGGGGCAAGGCGTTCGAGCCATTGTTGGGGGCAATTTTTGCGTCACCCCTACCGCTGATGTTCCCGATATTTCTGGTCCTGTTTGGCCGAACATTCTACGCGATTATTTGCCTTGCGACAATTTATGGTTCGATCCCGATTATCATGAATACCCGCGAAGCATTGCTGTCTGTCCGACGAACTTTGATCTGGGTTGGGCGGTCGTTCAGGCTGACCGAGGTACAGATTTTCTGGAAAATCATCGTGCCCGCCGCTGCACCTCTTATGTTTTCTGGAATTCGGATGGGGCTGATCTATGCCCTGCTTGGTGTGGTTGCCTTTGAGTTCCTCACTGATCTTGGCGGACTGGGGCGGCTGTTGTCTGAGTTGAATTACAAATTCAAAATCCCCGAGAGCTTTGCCCTGACTGCTTCAACAGTCATGCTGAGTGGGTTTGTCCTGTTCCTCACAGGTTGGATTGAGCGGCGCATCTCAAATAACAGGTAGCGCTTGGTCTTTGTGAAAGTTTGGAGCGCGCTATTATTCCGCGCACATTAGAACACGGCCAGAGTTCGCGGCAGTGACGATCAACTGAGAAGGAACAATAACATGCTAACGACTCCGATACGCATTCGAGCATTTTCATTATTTGCCATCTGGCTGATTTGGGAAGTGAATGCACAGATCGCGTGGTTAGTTCCCGAAGTATTCACACCGACATCGCAGATTTTCGCCGGCTTGGCTGAGATATCAGTGTCGCCGGTTTTCTACGAGCACCTCTTTTTCACGATATTCGCTACGGGTTTCGGGTTTTTGATTGCGGTGATCTCTGGCACAATTATCGGGATCGCGTTGGGCGCATTCAGAATTTTCGGGCGCGCGATGAATCCCTATATTGCCGCCTTTGCCAGTAGCCCAAAAATCATCTTTTTGCCGGTTGTGATGTCTTTCGCCGGATGGGGAACCGAAACAAAAGTAACGATGGCCGTCATCGGCGCGATTTTCCCGATCCTTCTAAGCGCCTATGCCGGAATGTTAACGATCAACCCGGTCCACATTCGGGTCGCCAGAAGTTTCAACATCAAATGGTATGATCTGGTTCGAAAGGTCTATCTGCCGTCCCTTCGCCATCCACTTTTGGTGGGTTTCCGGCTGGGGTTTGGTGCGGCGTTAGTTTCGGTTGTGCTGACAGAGGCGAAGTTCGGTGAATCCGGTCTCGGGTTTCTGGCAATGCAATATTACGGTCTTTATGCGATCGGAAAAATGTTCTCGGTTCTGGTGATCTTGTTTGCACTGGCGATGATTGCCAATTTTCTGCTTGATCGTTTTGCAACACGCGTACCCCACTGAAATACGGCGGGTATTGCAGAATATCCGTACCTCGCGACAATTTGAATATGGAGATATCTGACGATGGACGGCCCCCTGAAGGACTATAAAATTCTTGATCTTACTATGTATCTCGCAGGGCCTTTGGCCTCTATGTATCTTGGGGATTTGGGGGCCGATGTCATCAAAGTCGAGCCACCCGTCGGTGATCTGCTGCGCAAAGCGGGACCGCCATTTTATGAAGGTGGCGACAGTGCCTATTACATGGCGGGCGGACGCAACAAACGCTGCATGTGTATTGATCTGAAAACTGATACCGGACGAGAATTATTTTTGAAACTTGCCGCTGATGCGGATGTTGTGCTTGAAAACTTTCGCCCCGGCGTGATGGAAAAACTTGGCATCGGTTATGATGTTCTGAAAAAGATCAATCCAGAGATGATTTATGCAGGATTGTCAGGTTTTGGCGAGACCGGGCCCCATCGCGAATTGCCGGCGTTTGACCACATCCTGCAAGCCTACTCTGGCTGGATGAGCATTACCGGCACCGAGGAATCCGGCCCGCTGCGCCCCGGCCCATCCATTGCTGATCTGCTTGGCGGCATCCATACAGGTTATGCGATCACTTTGGCGCTGCTCCACCGCGAAAGAACCGGCAAAGGGCAGAAAGTTACTGTGTCATTGCTTGATGGCATGGTCTCGACGCTGTTCCCGCAGATATTGTCCTTTTTGGCCGATGGCGAAATACCTAAACGGGCCGGGAACATGCATCCGATTATTGTGCCGTTTGGCTCTTTTGAAACGGCAGACGGGCTTATGAATGTGGCTGTGGGGACGGTTCCCCAATGGCGAGCGCTTTGCGATGAACTTGGTGCCCCGGAATTTGGCGATAATGAAGAATTCCACACCAACGAGGGCAGATCCAAACATCGCGACGAAATCCACGGCATGATGGCCAAAGCGCTGGCCAAGAAACCACGCGCTCAATGGCTGGAACTGTTTGCCAAATACGATATTCCCTGCGCCCCGGTGAATGATCTGCGTGACGTTTACGAAGACCCGCAGGTTCAGCACAACAATATGTTCATCGAGATGGATCACCCGCTTGCAGGTAAGGTCAAAGTTCTTAACAATCCGCTGCGGGTTCAACAAATGTCGCCCAAAGAATGGACGCCACCGCCCGCGCGCGGTGAGAATACCCGCGATATTCTGGGCGAATACGGGCTGTCAGGTGAAGAAATCGACGCGCTTTATGACAAAAAGATCGTCGCATAGTTTGCAAATGAAAAGGATATCAGAATGATCGCTGAAAGAGAGGCGCCGTATTTCGAAGACTACGAGGTAGGCCAGAAATTCGTTTCGCCGGCGCGAACCGTTACCGAAACCGATGTGGTCAATTATTGCGCGATATCTGGCAACTGGCACCCGTTGCACGCTGATGCCGAGTGGGTCAAAACAACGATGTATGGTCAGCGGATCGTGCAGGGCGCGCTGGTTTACACCATTGCGCTTGGCCTGACGCTGCCGATGCCGGAAATCAAAGGGCAGACGGTGGCGAATTACGGCACCGACAGCCTGCGATTTCCCAAACCGATTTTCATCAACGATACAATGCACGTCGAAGTCGTAATCGAAGACAAAAAGGATCATCGTCTTGGCGGCATGGTGTGCATGCGGTTTGACGTGATCAATCAACACGGTGATCTGTGCAGTGT
>JAHRVD010000123.1 GCA_019090845.1 Marinosulfonomonas sp. | reverse complement strand
TCGAGCTTTGAAGATAATGATGAAAACGCAGGCACGCTTGTCTGCGACGAGGAGGATATCGTGGAAAGCAATGTGATTTCCGGCGTCGCCTACAGCCGCGACGAAGCCAAGATGACACTGATTTCGGTCGCTGACCGGCCCGGCATCGCCGCCGCTATTTTTGGTCCGCTCAGCGAGGGCGGCGTCAATGTGGATATGATCGTTCAGAATATTTCCGAAGACGGTCGAACCGATATGACATTTTCATGCCCCGTCGAACAGGTGCCCTATGCCCGGCGGGCCGTTCAGGCGGCCAAGGATTCTGGCGAGATCAATTATCACGATCTGGTTGCTGATACCGATGTGGCCAAAGTATCGGTCGTCGGCATTGGTATGCGCAGCCATGCGGGGGTGGCCGCCAAGATGTTTCAGTCGCTTTCTGCTGAAGGAATAAACATAAAAGTCATTACAACCTCTGAGATAAAGATTTCCGTGCTAATCGACCGGAAATATATGGAACTTGCCGTGCAGGCCCTGCATGATGCATTTGAATTGGAAAAAGCGGCCTGATCCGGCCTGCTTTTCGGGAGGCCTATGCCTGACCGCAAAGAAAGTGAAAGCCGCAAGCTGCTTGGCACGCTCAGAGAAGCTCTGGCCGAGGACAGCGCCGGGCAGACCCGACTGGACCGGGTCACGCATCTGATTGCCGACAGTATGCGCACCGAAGTGTGCTCGATCTACCTTTTCCGGGACGTCGAAACACTGGAATTATGCGCAACCGAAGGTTTGAACCCAGACGCCGTCCACCAAACCAGAATGCGCATCGGCGAGGGTCTCGTTGGCCGCGTGGCAGGGCGTGGCAAACCGGTAAATACTGCCAATGCGCCACAAATGCCGGGTTTTCGTTTCATGGCGGAAACCGGGGAAGAAGTTTATTCATCCTTCCTTGGGGTGCCGGTGCAACGTCTGGGCGAAACGCTTGGCGTGCTGGTAGTGCAGTCAAAAGATCCTCGGGAATATTCCGAAGATGAGGTTTATGCCCTTGAAGTTGTCGCCATGGTTCTGGCGGAGATGGCCGAACTGGGCGCATTCATCGGCGAAGGTCAGGCCCTGTCGGCGCGCCATCAGCAACCTGCGATGTTTCGCGGCGGCGTCGGACAGGAAGGCGTGGCCGAGGGCAGCGTTTACCTGCACGAACCGCGCGTAGTCGTCACTAATCCAATTGGCGAAGACCCCAAGACCGAGCTGATCCGGCTGCAGGAAGGCGTCAATACACTGCGGATATCGGTCGACGACCTGCTGAGCGTTTCCGACACCGGCGACAAAGAACAGCGCGACGTGATGAATGCCTATCGGATGTTTGCCCATTCGCGCAGTTGGGTGCGCCGGATGGAGGCTGACATTTCCAGCGGGTTATCCGCCGAAGCCGCCGTTGAAAAAGAACAATCCACAGCGCGCACCCAGATGAATCAGGTGCCGGACGCTTATTTGCGTGAGCGACTGCACGATCTGGATGATCTGTCGAACCGATTGCTGCGTATTCTCACCGGTCAGGGCAGCGAAACAGGTGCCGAATTTCCGACAAATCCGATCCTCGTTGCGCGCAATATCGGCCCCGGCGAATTGCTGGAATACGGGCGATCTCTGCGCGGTATAGTGCTGGAACAGGGTTCGGTCGGCAGTCATGCGGCAATTGTCGCGCGCGCGTTGGCGATCCCGCTGGTGATCCATGCCGAGAGGATCACAACCGAGGCGTTGAATGGCGATACAATCCTTGTTGACGGTGAAAAGGGTGTCGTCCACCTGCGCCCCGAAGAAACCGTGGCCAACGCCTTTCTTGACAAGATCGCGATGCAGGCGGCGGCACAGGAACGCTATGTCACGCTGCGCGACAAGCCCGCCGAGTCGCTTTGTGGCACCATTGTATCGCTGCATATGAATGCCGGGCTGATGGCCGATCTGCCGTCGCTGGTTAACTCCGGCGCCGAAGGCGTTGGATTATTCCGCACCGAACTGCAGTTTCTCATTCGCAATAAGGTTCCCCGGCGCGCCGAACTGGCGACGCTTTATTCGCAGGTCATGGACGCTGCGGGCGGCAAACGTGTGGTGTTTCGCACGCTTGATATCGGGTCCGACAAGGTGCTGCCCTATATGAAACCGCAGGATGAGCCCAATCCGGCCATGGGCTGGCGGGCAATCCGGGTTGGATTGGAAAAAAAGGGCATCATGAGGATGCAGTTGCAGGCGCTGTTGCGGGCCGCCAACGGGCGTCCACTTAGCGTTATGTTTCCGTTTATCGCACAACTTGATGAGTTTCGCGCAGCACGCCAGCACCTGCTGGATGAAATTGAGCGGGAAAAACTGCTTGGCCACATCGTGCCCGAAAACGTCGAGATCGGCGCGATGTTGGAAACGCCCAGCATGGTTTTTGCCCCGCGCCAATTCTTTGAACTGGCCGATTTCGTGTCGATCGGCGGCAACGACCTGAAACAGTTCTTTTATGCAGCCGACCGCGAAAACGAGCGGGTGCGGCGGCGCTATGACACGCTGAACGTCAGCTTTTTGTCCGTAATTGAGCGCATTGTCGAACGCTGCAATGCAGCCGGAACGCCGGTATCATTCTGCGGTGAAGATGCCGGGCGACCGATCGAGGCGATGTGTTTTGCAGCAATTGGCGTGCCGACGTTGTCGATGCGCCCAGCCTCGATAGGGCCGGTCAAGCATTTGCTGCGCCGGGTGAACCTAAAGGACGCCAAGGCGGTGATCGAAGCGGCCAGCGACAGCGGCGCGCAATCTGTGCGCCCTGCGGTGATGGAATGGCTGCGCGGCACCGCCTAATCCAGCTTTCGAAGTTTTCCCGAAACATTGCCCCAAGCGTCATGCACCAATGCAGCCCCCAACACCCTGTCCGGGTTGGTTGGCGGCGGCATCGTCACGCCCGATAGTTTTTCAAAACCAAAGCGCTTGTAATAGGGCGCGTCCCCCACCAGCAGCACCCGTTGCCAGCCCCGTGCGCGGGCGCGCGACAGCCCCTCGCCGATCAGTAAACCGCCCAGCCCCTCGCCCTGACGCGTCGGGTGCACGGCGATCGGGCCAAGAAGCAGCGCGTCGGCATTTCCAACCCGCACGGGCCAGAACCGGATCGCTGCGGCTAGGGTTTGTTCATCGTCACGGGCGAGCAGGCACAGGTCTGCAATCGGTGCGACGTCGTCGCGCAACCGATAGGACGAAAGCGCCTCTCGTCCCGGTGCAAAGCACAAGTCGAAAAGGGCCTCGACCTCCCACCAGTCCTGCGTCGCTTCTTGTTCAAGGTGATACACCCTTGCCCCTTCCTGCATTTTGGGCTGGAAAGCCTGCTAGCACGCGGCTAGGTCTTGGGCAACGAATGAGGAGTGCCCATGTTTTATCGCCCCCAAGACGGCCACGGATTACCACACAGCCCGTTCAGCGCAATTGTTTCACCCCGACCGATTGGCTGGATATCGACGCGCGGTTCGGACGGGCGTGAAAATCTGGCCCCTTACAGCTTTTTCAATGCGGTGGCCTATTCTCCGCCGCAGGTTGTATTTGCATCGACCAGCACCAAAGCGGATCGCGATTTTGGCAAGGACACGACCCAGAACATCAAGGACACCGGCGTTTTCTGCGTGAATATCGTGGAATACGCGGCGCGCGAAGCGATGAACCTGACATCAGGTCTTTACGAAGCCGGGGTAGACGAATTTGAACTGGCCGGGCTCGAGCGGACCGAGTGTGAAACGATACCCTGTTCGCGGGTCAGTTCGGTTCCCGCTGCACTGGAATGTCGCCTGACAGACACCGTGGCGTTGCTGGGCGACGGCAATATCGCGATGTTTGGCGAGGTCGTTGGCGTTTATATCCGCGACGACTGTCTGAAAGACGGGCGCTATGACGTGCTGAGCTACAATCCTTTGTCGCGCCTTGGCTATCGTGATTATTCAGTGGTCAATGATCTGCTAAGCTTGAAACGCCCGGACGATTAACGGGTTTTAATGCCCAGCACCCAGCACCCCGGTGCGCACCGAATAATCCACCGCAATCTGATAGTCCGGATCATCATCGGAATCGACGATCAACTGTCCGGCCTTTGACAAAAGCTGATGGCAATCATGGCTGAGGTGACGCAGTTGCAACTGCTTTCCGGCAGCTTTGTATTTCGCTGCCACGGCCTCGATTGCGGTCAGTGCGGATTGATCGGCAACCCGGCTGTCGGCGAAATCTACAATGACCGATTGCGGGTCACTGGCGATCTGAAAAAGCTCGCTAAACCCCTCGGCCGAGCCAAAAAACAGCGGCCCCTGCACCTGATAAACTTTGGCGCCTTCGGGTGTGGAATAGGTCTTGGCGTGAATGCGCGCAGCGTTTTGCCACGCATAGGCAAGCGCCGAAACAATCACCCCGACCACAACGGCCGTTGCAAGGTCGGTCAACACCGTCACCACTGTGACTAACAAAATCACAAAGGCATCGGTTCTTGGCACACGACGCAGGATTTTTAGTGAGTTCCACGCAAACGTCCCGATCACCACCATGAACATCACACCGACCAGTGCCGCCAATGGGATTTGCTCGATCAGTGGCGAGGCCACGACGATGAAGGCCAATAAAAACAGTGCCGCAGACAGCCCCGACAGACGGGTGCGGCCGCCGGATTTTACGTTTATCATCGACTGCCCGATCATCGCGCAGCCGCCCATACCACCAAAAACGCCGGTGACAGTATTTGCCACACCCTGGGCCACACATTCCTGACTGGCCCCACCGCGTTTACCGGTAATTTCACCAACAAGGTTCAGCGTCAGCAGGCTTTCGATCAGACCAATCGCTGCAAGGATCAGCGAATACGGCAGGATGATCTGCAACGTTTCCATATTAAATGGAACGCTTGGAATGTGAAAAACCGGCAGCCCGCCCTCGATCGAGGCCAGATCACCCACCCGCGGCACATCGATGCCAAAGCCAATCAC
>JAHRVD010000122.1 GCA_019090845.1 Marinosulfonomonas sp. | reverse complement strand
GTGTTGGTGGCAGCGTCAAGCTCGGCGGCCTGTGCTTCCAGAAAAGTGGTAATCCAGCGGTCAGCGTCGCTCATCCGCGTCGCTCCAGTATCAGCAGTTGTAAAGCTGCGCGTCTTGCGATGTCCTCTAGCCCGACCGAGCGCAGAAAAATCAGTGCATCGCTTAATTCGTCCAGATCACCCCGTGCGCCGTTTTCAAACAACTCCATCGCCCGCAGGATCGCCTCGCCCATCCTGCCCTCGCTGGTCAGTGATTGCAGGCGCACCGGAATTCCAATTGTGCGGAAACCTTCCTGTATCGCCGCCTCTAGCTGATTACCTGAAATGGTCTGGCCCGGACGCCCCAAAGCAACATCGGCCAGTAATTTTTCAGTCGGCCCAATATCGGTTTGCGTTGCAACATCCACGTAATCCCGAGACAAAAGGCCAATGCGAAAGGCAAGCCCACGCTGTGATGCGGGCAGTTCAATATTTCCAATTTGCTCGGCAAAGAGCTGGGCAAAGGCAACTTCGATCTCAACACTTTCCATCGCTCGCCATGCCGCACGAAGAGTGGCCGAAACGGCCGAGCCGTCGCCGCTTTGCAGTGCTTTTTCAAATGCCTGAATGGCGGCGACCCTGTCCCAGACGCCACCCGAGGCCGCCGGGCGGCGTTCGGTATAAAGGCCAAGCAATTTGTTGGGATCAACCGCGCCGGTTTTAACCAACCGTTCGGCGGCTTGGATCTGGGCTTTCCAACCGGTGTTGGTATGCAGGTCCGCATGAGCAAAAGCGCGTGGCAGTTTGGTGGTCGGCATCGATTCACCGATCGCCTCGTGTATTCGAAACTCCAACGGGCTGGGATGTGTTGGTATCGCAAGTGGTTTTGAACCCTGCGCGACGTCCGGTTCCAAAAACCGAGCTAGTAAAGCGTCTTGGGCCTCGCTGATAAAGCCAAGTGCGCGCGCCGTTTCCAGCGTAAGCGCCGCCGCGTCCCAGTCACCCCCGCGCGCAAGGCAGAAAATTCGCGCCGGGAAAGTTGGCGTCAGGCCCGGTGTGGCGCGAAGAAGGGTGCAGGTCTTATTCTCAGTGTGCAGCAATAGTGAGATGTCAAAGGCGCGGCGAAAAACCTGCGGGTCGGTGTGGGCGACTTGTGACAGCAGACTGTCGGCTTGTTCCAGCGCACCAAGTGCCAGCAACGTATCAATACGCGCCAGCAACAGATTTGGTTTGGGGCCGCTGTCGGACGGGGGATCCAGTTCGGCCAACAGCAACAAATAAAGCAAATCCTGCACCGCTGGCAGAATATCGATCCTGTCGGCGCGAAACCGGCGCGCGATGTCGCCCGATGTGCTGGATCGCCATAAATCTGCCGGCAGGCCCGAAACTGTCGGTGACAACAGGCCAACTGCATCAGGCACCGATCCGCCAAGCGGTTCTACGGAAATTTTCTCAGGCAGCGCGTTGGTGGAAACATCAGAGCGGCCGCCTTGCCCCGGCAATACCCTTGGCCCGGCCACACTGTCAGACAGCCAGTCGATGGCCGACATTGGTGTTTCTGCAGCAGCGCTTTGAACGCATACCGCCAGAAAAGCCGCCAATAATGTGGGCGTCTTAGTTGACATCCAGCTTCACTGGCGCGCGCATTTCCGACTGACTTGGCGACAAATCACCCAGATAGGCGTATCCAACCAAGCCGATAAATCCGAGTAAAACCAAAAACAGCAGCACCTTGATTATTCTGCCCATAACGGTTTGCCTTTCTGTTATTGCCTCTGAATGACCCCCTCTTTGTGGGTCTTTGTTTTTTATATATGGCATTTTTTGAAACTTCACGCCATTCAGGGTTTCAGGAAATTTGCGCGGAGCATTGCTGGTTGACCTATCAATTGAAGAAATCGGTCGTTCTGGTGGGAATGATGGGGTCGGGCAAGACCGCTGTGGGCACGGCACTGGCGCGCAAACTGGGTGTTCCCCTGGCAGATTCGGACTCCGAAATCGAGGCCGCAGCAAATCGCACCATCGCCGAGATATTCGATCACGACGGCGAGCCGTTTTTCAGGGCCCGCGAAACCGAAGTGATCGCCCGCCTGCTGGATCAGGAACACGGCGTCCTTTCAACCGGCGGCGGGGCCTATCTGGCAGCCAATAACCGACGGCTTATTTCAAAAGTCGGCGTGGCTGTCTGGTTGCGGGCGGATTTGGAACTGCTTTGGGACAGGGTCAGGCACAAAGATACGCGGCCACTATTGCGTTCGGCCAATCCGAAAAAAACACTGGCAAACCTGTGCAAAGAGCGCGAACCAAGCTATGCACAGGCCGAACTGACCGTTGATGCACAGCGCAATTTTTCGATTGATCAAATGGCCGAGAAAGTGATCGACGTTTTGTTGGATCACGGCGACCTGCTGGAGACTAATTAGATGGTTGAAATCGTCCAAGTTCCTTTGCCCGGACGTGAATATGAGGTCCGCATCGGACAGGGTTTGATCGGGCGGGCAGGGGCTGAAATTGCACCCCTTCTGGACCGCCCGCGGGTGGCTGTGCTGACGGATGAAAACGTAGCAGTGCACCATTTGGCGGCGCTGGAAACCGGGCTTGGGGACGCTGGCATCACGATGAGCGCGCTAAAACTGCCCGCTGGGGAAACCACGAAAACATGGCCCCATCTTTCGCGCGCTGTGGAATGGCTGTTGGCCGAAAAAACCGAGCGGCGTGATGTGGTCGTTGCGCT
>JAHRVD010000121.1 GCA_019090845.1 Marinosulfonomonas sp. | reverse complement strand
GCCGAGCAGGCCTATGATAAGCTGGCAACCGCTCTGAGCAGCAAACGCCAAAAGGCGGCAACGAAACTGGACAAAGCGATGGCGGGCGAACTGACCCCGCTGAAAATGGAAAACGCCGGTTTTGTGACAGAAATTATGGCAGGTGAGCCGGGGTCAGAAGGGCGCGACGCTGTGTCCTTTACGGTGTCGACCAATCCGGGCGCACCAGCCGGTCCGATCAACAAAATCGCTTCGGGTGGCGAGCTGTCGCGGTTCTTACTGGCGCTCAAGGTTTGCCTGACACGCGGTTCCACCGGTCTGACGTTGATATTTGACGAGATTGACCGCGGTGTGGGCGGGGCGACGGCGGATGCTGTGGGGCGCAGATTGTCGGGAATTGCCGATGGGGCGCAGGTGTTGGTTGTGACCCATTCACCCCAGGTTGCCGCGCGCGGGCAGCATCACTGGCGGGTGTCCAAATCGGTGGTTGGCGGCATGACCACGTCGCAGGTTGTCGGCTTGGCCCCGCACGAGCGGGTGGATGAACTGGCGCGAATGCTCGCAGGTGACACGATTACCGATCATGCGCGCGATGCGGCGCGGGCCTTGCTGGCGGGCTGATCCGCTACTGTCAATTCAGTTTTACGACCTTGCCGGGGTTCATGATATTTCCCGGATCAAGCGCGCGTTTGATATCACCCATTATTGACCAGCCATCGCCGTGCTCGGCTGCCATATAGCCAAGCTTTCCCATGCCAATGCCGTGTTCCCCGGTCATAGTGCCGCCCAAGCGCAGCGCCCTATGTGCCATTCTTTCAGATAGTTGCAACGCGATATTCATCTGCGCAGTGTCGCCCGGATCAACCAGCAGGATTGCGTGAAAATTTCCGTCGCCCACATGGCCAAGGATCGGCCCATCAAGCGGCGAGGCAGCAATATCATCGCGGGTTTCCTCGACCGCCTCGGCAAGACGCGAGATCGGCACACAGATGTCGGTGACCACGGCGCGGGCCCCTTTGCGCAGCGCCAGACAGGCGTAATAGGCGTTGTGGCGCATGGTCCACAGAGCATTGCGATCCGCCTCGGCGGCGGACCATTTGAACCCCAGCCCGCCAAAATCAGCGATCACCTCGCCAAAACGGGTGGCGTCATCGGCAACGCCTTTGTCAGAGCCGTGAAATTCGACCATCAAATGCGGTTGCGCGGGAAAATCGGTGCCCGAATAGGCGTTGCAGGCAAGGACCGTTGCCGTGTCCAGAAACTCGATCCGCGCCATCGGAATGCCGATCTGGATTGTGGCGATCACTGCGTTTACCGCGCTGTCCATATCGTCAAATGCGCAGACGGCGGCTGATACGGCTGCGGGGCGGCCATGCAATTTCAATGTCAGTTCGGTAAACAGCCCCAGCGTGCCTTCCGATCCGACCATCAACCCGGTCAGATCATAGCCAGCCGCCGATTTTCGCGCCCGCGATCCGGTGCGGATCACCCGCCCGTCCGCCAGCACCACTTGGGCGGCCATCACATTGTCGCGCATCGTGCCGTACCGCACCGCCGTCGTGCCGCTGGCGCGTGTCGAAGCCATGCCGCCAAGCGATGCGTTTGCGCCCGGATCAATCGGAAAAAACAACCCGGTGTCGCGCAAGTATAGGTTCAGTTCTTCGCGCGTCAGCCCCGGTTGAACGACAACGTCCAGATCCTCTTGGTTCACCTTGATGACCTGATCCATCAGGCGAAAGTCCACCGCAACACCGCCACGAATGGCCAGCCCGGCCCCTTCCAGCGAGGTGCCCGCACCCCAGCCGATCACCGGGCAATCATGCGACGCGCAGATTTTGACCAGCTCTTTCACTTCCTGTGTCGTTTCGGGATAAGCAACCCCGTCCGGCGGTGTCAGCGGGAAATGTGTTTCCGAGCGGCCATGTTCGGCAAGATCGGACTTGGATCGGCTCAAGCGATTGCCTAAAAGTGAACTAAGTTCGGTAAGTGCGGTAGCGATGGCCATTGGTCCCCCTGCTGCATGATGCGAATGCGAGCCTAGGCGATGCAGGCAGTCTGGGAAAGCAAAAGGGGATGCCTGCGAAACGGGGCCAGATGGCAGAACCGTTGAAATCAGAAAAAACTGCGCAGGGCAGTGACCTGCGGGCGGTGCTTGGGAATGCCTGGCGGGTGTTGCGCGCGCGTGGCCCCAACCAGATTCAGTTCTGGTTTTTGGCCTTGGCAATCGGGATCGCGGCAGGGTTCGCGGCGCTGTTTTTCCGTATCGCGATTTCGAACCTGCAAAGCTGGCTTTATGGCATCGACGATCCGGCGCATCTGCATTCGCTGGCGCAGGCCTTGCCGTGGTACTGGATTTTGGGCCTGCCGGTGGCGGGCGGTTTGGTGGTTGGGCTGATCCTGCATTTCTTTACCGATGACGGGCGGGTGCGCTCGGTGTCGGATGTGATCGAGGGGGCCGCATTGCATGACGGGCGGGTTGAACGGCGGGCCGGTCTGGCCTCGGCGCTGGCATCGCTGATTACCCTGTCGTCGGGTGGTTCAAGCGGGCGCGAGGGGCCGGTGGTTCATTTAGCCGGGATGATTTCCAGCTGGGTCTCAAACCGGATCAACGCCAATGGCATTACCGGGCGCGATTTGCTGGGCTGCGCGGTTGCAGCGGCGGTTTCGGCGAGTTTCAATGCGCCGATCGCCGGAACACTTTTTGCGCTGGAGGTTATTCTGCGCCATTTTGCCGTGCATGCCTTTGCGCCGATCGTGATAGCGGCGGCGGCGGGAACGGTGATCAGCCGGTTGGAATTTGGCAATGTGACCGAGTTCGTCCTGCCGGTCGGCAATACGCTGGATTTTTACCGCGAGTTGCCGGCGTTTTTGATCCTTGGTCTGGTATGCGGGTTTGTGGCGTTTATCCTGATGCGAGCAATTTTCTGGTCTGACGACATTGGCACAAAGGTGCTGAAAATAACTCGCCTGCCGCGTTATTTGCTACCGGCCATGTCAGGCCTGCTACTTGGCGGTCTGGCGATTTTTTACCCTCACATCATTGGCGTTGGATATGAGACGACCTCGGCCGCGCTGACCGGCGAATTGCTGTTGTGGGAGGCCGTCGTCTTTGCCATTTTAAAGGTTGCCGCCGTCGCGATCACCATGGCCGGGCGTATGGGCGGCGGGGTATTTTCACCTTCGCTGATGCTGGGTGCGCTGACCGGGCTGGCCTTCGGGCTGATCGCAACGGCGATATTCCCAAATGTGTCCGGGTCCGAAACTCTTTACGCGCTGGCCGGTATGGGCGCTGTTGCGGCGGCGGTGCTGGGCGCACCGATATCCACAACCCTGATCGTGTTTGAGCTGACCGGTGACTGGCAAACCGGGCTGGCGGTGATGGTGGCGGTGTCGCTGTCGACTGCTCTGGCGAGCCGACTGGTGGACCGGTCGTTCTTTCTGACCCAGTTAGAGCGGCGCAATATCCATCTGGCGGCCGGACCGCAGGCTTATTTGCTGGCCACCTTCCGGGTTGCCAAAGTGATGCGTGCCAAGGAGCACAAGGCCGCCGCGAACGAGGATGCCTGTTGGGAGCTGGTCGAACAGGGGGTCTATATCGACGGCAACGCCACACTGGAATCGGCCATGCCGATTTTTGATCGCACCAATGCCAATTTCATCCCGGTGGTGACGCTGGGGGGGGCGGGTGAACCGCCAGAGCTAAGGGGTGCATTATTTCAGGTGGATGCCCTGCGCGAACTCAACCGGGCGCTGGCGGCAACCGCGGCGGAAGAACATTCCTAGCGGAACTGCGCCAGATATGGCCAGATACTGAATATTGCTTCTGTGCCGGACCTAGGCCTGCTCGACCTTTACCTTGTCAGTATAAAACGCCATATGACCGGAAATCGCCGCCATTCCCTTGGTCGGAGCCTCGTAAGACCATGCGGCATCTTTGATCACGGCAGAATTCGTCTGGATCGAGTAATGCGATGCGTCGCCCTTCCAAGGGCAGTGGGATGTGGTGTCTGAGGGGTCTAAAAACACTGTCGCGACGTCGTCGCGGGGAAAATAGATCACCGAAGGATACTCGCCCTCGGTCAGTTCCAGAGCATTTTTTGTTTCGCCCAGAATTGCGCCGCCAGCGCGCACGATCCATTTTCCGTCGGCTTCTGTGATCCTGATATGATCTGCCATATTCCTACCCCTTGCGCTGCGAACAAGGCAGCCTAACACAAAAGATTTACGGGGTATATGTCAGAGCGGTGCAGTGGCCCGTATCAGCCAGTTCAAAGCCTTTAAACCAAGGCGCGGCCCAATTTTTTGCGCCACCTCACGGTGATAGTCATTCAGCCAGCCAAGCTCATCGTGCGACAGCATCGACACATCCACCAATGTTCGGTCAATGGGCGTGAAAGTCAGGGTTTCAAACGCCAGCATTTCCCGCCCGTCGCCCCCCTCAATCGCGTCCGCCGCGCGCACCACGATCAGGTTTTCGATCCTTATGCCAAAGGCCCCTTGCCGGTAATATCCCGGCTCGTTTGACAGGATCATCCCCACTTCCAGCGGCGCGGAATTTATCCGGCTTAACCCCTGTGGTCCTTCATGCACCGACAGATAGGCGCCAACACCATGGCCGGTGCCGTGATCAAAATCCTGCCCGGCCATCCATAGGGGGATGCGGGCAATTGCCTCGATGTGTTGACCGGCGCGCCCCTTGGCAAAACGCAGCCGTGAAATTGCGATCATGCCCTGCAGAACCCGGGTAAAACAGCGCCGGTGTTCGTCGCTTGGCTGGCCAATGGCAATGGTGCGGGTAATGTCCGTGGTGCCGTCCAGATACTGGCCGCCACTGTCAACCAGCAGCAGTTCACCAAG
>JAHRVD010000120.1 GCA_019090845.1 Marinosulfonomonas sp. | reverse complement strand
TCGATCACCCGGACTGGGAAAGATTGCATGAAATCGCCAAACCGTCCTTTGTCGTAAAACGCAGCTGCAAAGCCAAAGTCGCTTAGGTGTGGGGCCATTGCGCGCGCAACGCCACCGATCAGATAAATGCCGCCAAAGGGCAGTTGGATCAGCGCCTGATTGCCAACGAATGTGCCCATGATCCGGATGAAGATACCGACCGCCTCGCTGGCGCGGGGATCGCTGCTGTCCGCAAGGCCTGCCATGATTTCGGCGGCGCTTTTTACGACCTCATCATCGGCTTCAAGTCCCAGCCATCGATAGACCCGTTCCAATCCGCGCCCCGACAGAACATCTTCGACGCCGGGAAATCCATGTGCCGTTTCCACATATTGGCAAAGCCGCAGGTCTGCCGGGGTGCGGATTGGCAGGTTGGCGTGGCCGCATTCCGACGGCATGACCATTCGTCCGTGATCTGTTTCAAAAACCGGGGCCGCGTTGGCACCGGTGCCAATGCCCACCACCAATTGTGTCGCCCCTTTTGGCGGCGTGCCACCGGCCATGACAGGGCGGATATTGCCCGGATCAATATGCCCCAGCGCGTGGCCCTGCGCCTGCAAATCATTTAGGATCGCAACCTTTTCTGCCCGCGCGGCGGCGGCCAGCGTTTCTGTGTCAATCGTCCAGTCCCGATTGGTTAGCACAGCCACGCCATCGCGCACCGGCCCGGCAACGGCCACGCAGACCGCACGGCAATCCACATCGCCCTGCTGGGTGATATATTTGCGCAACAGGGGCTCGAGCTGTTCAAATTCGGTATTGGCAAATTTTTGCACCGTATCGGGCAGTAACCGGCGTCCCTTTGCCAGTGCAACACGTGTGTTGGTGCCGCCAATATCAGCGACAAGCGAATAGGTATCAGCGGTGTGTTTTGTCATGTTTGCGCTATCCGGAAGATTTTGCATGCTTATTAGCGGCCTTGTCCAGGTTTGTCAGGCCCAAGTTTATTCCCCCTGCACAAAGCGACGCCGGAGTCGGCGAAATGTCAGAAACATTTTTTTTCGGGTGTTGATATTGGCCAATCGCGCCTAAAGCAGGCTTGGCAACCAAAGCACAATACCCGGAAAAGCAATCAGCACTGCCACCGTTACCACATCGGCTGCAAAAAACGGCGAGGCCCCGCGAAACACGTCCTGCACCGAAATGGGCAGTTTGTCGTCCTGCGCCACGCCTGCCACTACAAAGCAATTCAGGCCTATGGGCGGGGTTATCAGGCAAAGCTCGGCCATTTTCACAACAATAATGCCAAACCAGATCGCGCATTCCTCGCTTGTCATGCCAAGGGCTGCGGCCTCGCGGGTAACATCGGCGCCGCCGTTCAGCGCAATCACCGCCGGGAATGTTACCGGCAGGGTCAGGATCAGCATGCCAATTGCATCCATGAACATGCCAAGGATCACATAGGCACCCAGAATTAGCAGCAATGTCAAATAGGCGGGTTGCTCCAGCCCCGCAATCCAGTCGGCGAAGGTTTGCGGCAGTTTGGCAAAGCCCAGAAACCGCACATAAATCAGCACGCCCCAGATCATCGTAAATATCATCACCGTCAGCTTGGCGGACTCCATCAACGCGCCTTTAAGCTGGGGCCATTTCATCCCATGCCAGAGTGCCATGATCAGCACGACAAATGCGCCCAAAGCACCGGCCTCGGTCGGTGTCGCCCAGCCGAAGTAGATCGAATAAACGATCACGAAGACGACAAAGATGATCGGGATGGTGCCCGGAAGCGAGGCAAAACGCTGGCCCCATGTAAAACCGCGCACCGGCGGGCCAAGGTCTTTGCGATAGCGCGCCAGCCCAATTATCAGCCCGGCATATATCAGCGCCGAGACAGCGCCCGGCAGGAAGCCCGCGAGGAGCAGTTTGCCGACCGATTGTTCAACGATGATGGCGTATATCACCAGTATTGCAGACGGCGGTATCAGCGAGGCCAATGTGCCTCCGGCAGCTACAACTCCTGCGGCAAAGCGTTTGTCGTAACCCAGTTTCAGCATCTCGGGGATGGCGATACGGGCGAAGACGGCCGATGTGGCGACCGAAGCGCCCGAAACGGCGGCGAAACCCGCTGTTGCGAAAACCGTGGCCACGCCCATGCCGCCGGGCAGCCAGCCGACCCATCTTTTGGCGGCTTCAAACAGAAACTGCGTCAGCCCCGCGTAATAGGCAAGATAGCCGATCAGAATAAACGTCGGGATCAGCGACAGGGCATAGGTCGTTGATTTTGAATGGGGCACCTGACCGGCCAGTTTCATCGCCGTAATCAGCCCGCGGTCAAAGCCTTGTTTTTGCATGAAAAACAGGCACAACCCCAACAGCCCGATAAAAGCCGTTGCGAATGCGACCCGCACACCAATGATAACCAAGACCACCAACAGCCCGGTCAGCCACAGGGAAACCGTAAATATATCAACGCCTTCCAGCAGCGCCTTCATGTCGATCAGATTATCCATTTCCGGGCCCCACACCTTCGGCCTCGTGCATTGCCTGCGTGGTCGGGTCCTCAATCAGCGGTATGGCGACCGGATTATCTGCATTGGTGCGCAACGCGCGGCCAAAGCCCCAAAGTTGCAACGCAAGGCGCACCCAAAGTACCGCCATGGAAAAGGTCACTACCAGTTTGGCAGGCCAGAGCGGCAAGGCGATATCAATTGAACTGTCGCGCGACCAAAGCGGGCTGGCCCAGTCAAAGCTGCGGGCGAAGTGGAAAAATGTGCCATATAGCAGCGCCGTGGTCAGGATCAGCATCAGCAGCGTTGACAGGAACTCTGCAAACCACAGCGGGCGGTGGCGCAGTTTTCCAACCACGATATCCATCCGGATATGGCCGCCCTCTCGTTGGCAATAGGCCAGTCCGAGAAATGCAAAAACGGCCATGAACTGTTCGGTCCAGTCCACATAGCCGGGCACCGGGGCGTTAAAAAATTTGCGCCCCAGCACGTTGCCAACGGCCAGCATAACCAACAAAAACACCACGATACCTGACATCAGGTTCATTGTGCTTTCGAGACGCAGAAACGTGCGGTCCATTTTGGACAGCCGCGTTGCGTCGGATAAGACAGAAGAAGACATGGCTTTCAGTGCCTCGGTTGAAATGCCCAGTAATTCCTGCACGGACCGGTCAAAAAAACCGGCCCGCAGCAGTTTTGGTGTTTTAGTGGTTCATCCGGTGCTGTTTCAGTGTGTCCTGAACAAGATCAAAAAGTTCTTGGGCAGGCAGCCCCTGCGCCGTCATATCGGCAATCCACTTGGCCCGGATTGGATCGGCGGCAACCTTGCGGAACTCGGCGATGACCGCGTCGTCGATCGAGACCTTGGCGACGTTCTTTTCCGTCAGGATACCTTCCCATTTGGTCAGCAGGTCGGCGTAGTTTGCAAGATAATGGTCGATCGCCTCGGGAATGCTTTCGTCCAGAATGGCGCGGTTGGCATCCGACAGATCGTTATAGGCATCTATGTTCACCACCACCGGGCAATTCACTGTGCCGGGGTTCAGGTTTTCTGTCCACCAGTCGGCAATGTCGATCGTGCGATAAGACAGATGCGCGTGCTGGGCAAAAGCGACTGTGTCAACGACGCCAGATTCCATTGCGTTATAAGCCTCGGTCGCCGTTACCGATGTCGGAACACCGCCTGCGGCTGTGAAAGCCTGACCCAGACCACCGGTGGCACGCACCCGCATACCTGCAAAATCCGCCAGAGTTTTGCGCGGATCACCCGTGCCTACCAGATTATACTGAGGCATTGGTGACGTCATAAGCAGCTTTGCATTCCAGCGCGCCAGATCGGCCTGAACCGCCGGGTGCGCATAAACGGCGTGGCTGACGGCAACTTCTTCGTCAAGATTGGCAACGCCAAGGAAGGGCAGCTCCAGAACCGTGATTGTCGGGTTTTTGTCGCGGTGATAACCGGCACAAAACTGTGCCATTTCAAATGCGCCGATGGAAATCCCGTCAAGGTTCTCGCGGTTTTTGGACAGGCCACCATAGCTGACGTTCATGGTGAAATCGCCACCAGATTTTTCGGCAACCAGTTCGGCCAGCTTTTCAACGTGCTCAGTAAAGGCCCGCCGCGATCCCCAGACCGAGACATTCCATTCAACCGCAGCGGCCTCGGTGGCAGCAGAAATTGCCAGCGCGGCAATAGTCGCTTTGCCAAAAAGATGTTTCATTTCTTGTCCTCCCAGACTTTTTTGAATTGGTACGCATCACGGTAGCGAGAATTCTGCAATCATCAATCAAAAATTGACCTTTGGCTTCCCACCGCTCAATGTCGGTTTAAAATCCGTTATTTTGCCCGGTGTCGGGCGATCGGCATTACGTAAGGTCAGGAAACTTCGTGAGTAATTTTGCTTCCGGCACGCAGCCCGCACCCGGTTTGTTCCGACAAACACCGCCCGGAATTTTTCCGCCGATTCTGGGCTTGTTCGGGCTTGGGCTGGCATGGCGGCGCGCGGCAGAGGTCTATGGTGGCCCGCCCGATCTGGGCGAACTTATTCTTGGGGCGGTCAGCTTGCTATATGTGTTTGGAGTTCTTGCCTATCTGGCAAAATTCCTGCGTGCCCCCGGTGTCTTGCTACGTGATCTGAAAATCCTGCCGGGCAGGGCGGGATTGAGTGGCGCCACCGCTGCGGCATTGTTGTTTGCGGCAACCTTGATCCCATATGGGGCCTGTGCGGCGCAAGCGGTGTTGATGCTCGGGCTTGCCGCCCACGCGGTGGTGGCCTGTACCGTGATCTGGGTTTTGGCACCGGCACCGTTGCCCCAACGCCGTATCACGCCGATCTGGCATCTGACATTTGTTGGCTTCATCGTCGCACCGCTGGCCGCAATCCCGCTCGGGGCTGTGCAGATGTCCGAGGTAATACTAATCGTTACAATGCCGCTGGCTGCAACCATCTGGATCGGGCATCTGGTGGTGTCGCGCGCGCACGGCGTGCCCGCACCTCTGCGCCCGGCGCTGTCGATCCATCTGGCCCCGATCTGCCTGTTTGGCATCGTGGGGGCCATGCTTGGCCATATGGTGCTGGCGCAGATTTTCGGCTGGCTTGCGGTTATTGTCATCGCGGTGTTGATCGCGCGGGTCCGATACCTGACAGCAAGTGGTTTCAGCCCGTTTTGGGGCGCGTTCACCTTTCCCTTGGCAGCTTTTGCAAATCTGATGCTGATCCTGTCGCCCGACAACGATCTGTTCCGCCTTCTAGGGGCCATATCTTTGGGCACGGCTAGCATCGTCGTTCCGGTCATCGCCTATCGGATAATGAAACTCTGGGCCTCGGGCAAACTGGCCGTTGTCACCAACGCTGCCCGAATTTAGGCCATTATTGCTCACGACCCCGCATTGCCCCCTTTTCATTTCCGCCAAGCCATGAAATAGGGAGCCGTCAAACGAAATCCTCCAAGGAGACCCCCAAATGGAGATTCGCGAGGCGCTTACCTTTGACGATGTTTTGCTTGTGCCAGCCGCTTCTAGTGTGCTGCCCTCAACGGCCGATACATCCACATTTGTCACCCGCTCAATCCGCATGAACATCCCGCTTTTAAGCTCGGCGATGGACACCGTGACCGAAGCGCAAATGGCCATCGCAATGGCGCAGGCCGGGGGGCTTGGGGTTGTGCACCGCAACCTGAGCGTCGAGGAACAGGCCCGCGAAGTGCGCCGGGTGAAACGCTTTGAAAGCGGCATTGTTTTTAATCCGATCACGCTAACGGCTGACCAGACGCTGGCAGATGCAAAAGCGCTGCAGGAACGGTATCGGGTCACCGGCTTTCCGGTCGTTGATGAAGTTGGGCGGGTTGTTGGTATCGTGACCAACCGCGACATGCGCTTTGCCAGCGATGACAAGACGCCAGTGCGCGCGATGATGACGTCAAATGATCTGGCAATCCTGACCGAGCCTGCCGACCTGGATGAGGCCCGCAGTCTGATGCAGGCGCGCCGGATCGAAAAACTGCTGGTGACGGATGGCAAGGGTAAGCTAACCGGCTTGTTGACGCTGAAGGACAGTGAACAGGCGGTTCTGAACCCACATGCCTGCAAGGATCAGTTGGG
>JAHRVD010000119.1 GCA_019090845.1 Marinosulfonomonas sp. | reverse complement strand
ATAGGCCTGAATGAAGGAAACAAGCATTTCCAACGCATAGACTGCTGTGATTGCCAGGATCGGAGCAATCGCGCCCAAACCCAGAACGCCCGCAAAGCCGGCGAATACTTTTATCACTGCGTGACCGGCCATCATGTTACCCGCAAGACGGATAGAATGGCTGACGGGACGCACGAAATACGAAATGACCTCGATCAGGGCCAGCATGGGCCGCAGTGCCAGTGGGGCTGCTTTGATCCAGAACAGTTCAAGAAATCCAAAACCGTTTTTGACGATCCCGACGATCGTCACGGTGATGAACACTGCCATCGCCATCACGGCTGTTACCGCGACATGGCTGGTGGTGGCAAAACTCATTGGAATAAGGCCAAGGAAGTTTGCAAACAGGATAAAGACGAAAAGCGTCATGATATATGGAAAGAATTTCAGCCCGTCTTTACCGGCGACATCCTCGACCATTTTATAGACGAAACCATACATCAGCTCGGCAACCGATTGAACGCGGCTTGGGATGATCGCCCGTCCGCGTGTGCCCAACACCAACAGCCCGATGACACATAGAACGGCCAGCGCCATCCATAATGTCACATTGGTTGGCGTGTAAAAATTGATGTGCTCACCACCAAAAAGTGGTTTCACAACGAACTGATCCATCGGATGGATCTGCAGGCCGCTCGGGCCTTCTGCCACGTTCTCTGACACGTCTAGTTCCCTTCGTTCGGCCCGGCATCCGCCGAAACCTCTTCTTGAAGCTCTTTGACCGAGCGCATCATAACCCGCACCCCGGCCGCAAACCCCAGCAATACAAACAGCACCAGAAAGATGGGCATGGTGCCAAGCACCGTATCAAGCCCGTATCCAATGCCAAAACCAATCACGATCCCCGCGACCAGCTCTATCACCATCCGCCAGGCCAGATGTGCCTGCGCGTGATGGTCCTCTATCTTCGGGGTCGGCGCATCTGCGCCCTTCAGCTCTTTGATCCGCTCATCGAGCTTTGCAAGCCGGTCTTTGTCGGCTGGATCAACCATGGCCAGAGGCCCCCTTGGATAGTCGCGCGGACATTATGAATGGGAGAGGTCAGAGTCAAGCAACCGACGGGCCACTGGATAACTAGGTAACTAATTGATTTATCTGTATATATTTGCAGGTGCGACAAGTGCGACACCGCCCTGCCCCGCTACAATCGGCAATTGCCCGGCGATCGGGATATTTAACCAATCGGTTGACGATTTCCCTGCTGATCGCATAACCAGCCCTATGAACACCCGGATCGATTCAACGTTCGCTGCATTATCAGACCCGACTCGTCGGGCAATCATGACAATGTTGCTGGAAGACGACATGGCCGTGACCGACGTTGCTGAACCGTTTGAAATGTCGTTGGCCGCCATTTCCAAACACCTCTCCATCCTGACTCGCGCCGGATTGATCAGTCAGGAAAAACGTGGCCGGGTGAAATGGTGCAAACTGGAGCCCGACGCGATGCGTGATGCCTCGGTCTGGATGCAGGGGTTTGGCCAGTTTGAGCCGGTCAATCTGGATGCGTTTGAAAGGTTCCTGGCAGCAGAGCTGGCTGACCCATCCAAAACTTCCTGACTCACCGGCAAAATTCAGGGAAGCGCCAACACCCGGATTGGCCCTTCCCTTATTTTTCCCGTTCTGTCGACTCAGGTCTGATCGACGGACAGCTATCTAAGCGTCACCATTGCGTGCATTCCTGCTTCGTAGTGGCCCGGAATTCCGCAGATGATTTCCACCGGGTCGTCCGTTGTCTGGACCGGAACAAAATACCATTCGACCACCTTACCCGGCCCAACTTCAACTTCGCGAATTGTGCCTTTCACTTCGGTGATCAGATTACCATCAGCGTCAGTGGCTTCGATTTTCCGGGTAAAAATCCGCTCGCCCATTTCGTTAAGCGCCAACTCATGCTTGATCTCATCCACATTGGTCAGGATCAGCTTATAAGCCTGTCCGGTCACAAATTCGTAGTTGTCAGGCTTGAAATACATCCCGTCGTCATTGCTGCCCATTTCGATCACAACGTCGATCACATTGGCACGGCTAAGGTCACCCTCGGCTGCAGCAGGGTTTGCGGCTGCGATAGCCATCACGGCCAGACTTGCTATCATTGATTTCATTGTATTTCCCCCAAAAAAGTTTTGATTGAAGCTACTTGCATCATCAATTTCGACGCGCTTCATGATCGCAGGAAAGGGCCGCCAATGCCCTGATATGGATCAAACCCTCACAGACGCGCGCAAATCCAATTTCCGAACAAAACCAACGCTTTTACGGCGCTACTCTTCGTCCTTCAGCAACATCAGCAGCGCAACAACGGTCATTGCTACCCCGGCCAGAATCAAAACGCGCGGGGCACCGTGACCCAGTGCGATTTCCCACAAAACGACCCAACTCGGGGTAAGATAGGTGTAGGCCATGACCTTGGCTGCGGGCAGTCGCAGGATTGCATATTGCAGCAATGTGAACGTCGTTGAGCCTGCCACAAGCGATGTGTATCCGATCGTGATCCAGACAATTGTTGGCAAGTTGACCCAATCCGTGGCACGAATATCTGACCACCCGTAGGCTGTCAGCAGCACAAAACCAGCAATCAGCATGCCGAACGTCATGGCAAGCGGGTGTTCGCCCCGATGCAGGAACCGCGACATCGGCGTGTAAATTGAATGCGCCACGACGCCCCAGAAAAAAATCATCTCGCCTTTGCCAACCCGAAACGAAATGACGGCTTCAAGATCGGCACGAAAGATCACCCAAACCGCGCCTACCGCCCCGATGGTCAGCGCCAAAGCCATGCGAGATGTGGTGATTTGGCGCAGCAACAGCCAGCCGAAACCGGCGGAGATCAGCGGTGTCAACGTAAAGACGGCCGCGCTGGATACAGGGGTTGCTGTCTTCAGGCCTTCGAACATCAGGACGAAATATATCGCGAAAAGCCCGCCAAGAATCGCAAAACGCCAGGGGGCTTTTGCAACGCGCTTGTCCAGCGATTTAGTCGCAGCGGCAATGCAGCCAATGGTGATCGCCGCAATCAAAAACCGAACCGAATTTAACGCGGCCGGGGCGATGTCATTCGCGGCCAGCGCCCCAAGGCTGAACGACCCGGCAATCAGCGCCGAAAAACTCAACATCGCTATATGGCCCCGCATCGCGGGCGAGAATCCGACCCTGTGGTCTAGGTGGTCGGCCATTGTGCTGCCTCTTCCTTTAAGTGCGTCAACAAGGCCTGCACCTTGGGCGAGCGATGCAGATCAACATGTGTGACCAGCCAGGTGTCAACGCTCCATTCATCCTGTTGGGCGAATACTTCGACCACATCCGATTGTCGCCTGAGGTTCCAGTCGGAAACGAACCCGATACCAATGCCCTGTAAGACCGCATGTTCCATGGCAACCAGTTCAGTGCTTCGAAAAACTATGCGGTCCCGCGCCACATGTTTGTTCAACCACAGACTATAGGGCGCGCGAAATGATGCGTCGTCATGGCCGACAAAAAAATGCTGGTCAAAATCGGAAAGGGTTTGGGGCGCGCCGTGCTTTTTGACATAGGATTTCGAGGCACACAATCGAACCCTGAAGGGCAAATAACGCTGATAGATATTGTCGGGTTGCTGCTCGGTGTTGCCGGGCCGGATCGCTACATGGGCCTCTCCGTATTCCAGCCGGAATAAACGCAGATCCGTCAGATAGCGAACAACCAGTTCAGGGTATTTTTGCTGAAACCGCACCAAAATGGGCGCTAGTAATTCGGAAATTTCAGGTAACGTCGTTATGATGATTTCGCCAGAGATATCCGCCCCGTGGCCACGAATTCGCCCGGCCATTTGGGTAAACTGATCGTCCGTCGCTTTGGCGACCTGTAACAGCTCAACCCCGGCCTCGGTCGCGGTGTATCCACGGGCATGGCGCTGAAACAACTTAACTCCAAGGCGCGCTTCGAGCGCATTGATGTGGCGGATCACCGTCGCATGGTGAACCCCCAGTTCGGCCGCCGCACCGCTTACGGTGCGAGATCGCGCCACATAATAGGCGGTGCGAATTTCGTCCCAATTGTCGATAGCCACCCGCGTTCCCCTCTGGACTTGTCAATGTGCATTAATGAACATTACCTGTTCATAATTCCGCCTTTTGTTCCTTTGTGCAAGGTATATATCGCTGAGCAGAAAACACTCAAGGACACCAAAATGACTCATCAATTACTGCAAATAAACGCATCCGCCCGCAAAGCCGGCTCTGTTTCGCGCGCTCTGTCTGACCGCATCACTGCCCGCTTCACCGGGGCGACCATTACCAAACGAGATCTGGCAACAGCGCTCCCGCAAATTAATGAAAACTGGGTCGGTGCTAACTTTACCCCGGTCGATGACCGCAGTGCCGAGCAGAACGCCGGACTTGCTCTGTCGGACGATCTAATTGCCGAATTCAAAGCCGCCGACACGATCGTTATTGGCACCCCGATCTACAACTTCGCAATTCCAGCTGCATTCAAAGCATGGATCGATCAGGTCGTCCGCGCTGGCGAAACATTTACCTACACAGAAACCGGTCCGGTCGGCCTGCTCAAAGGCAAACGTGTTATTATCGCCTTTGCGGCTGGCGGCACGGCAATCGGATCAGAGATCGATTTTGCTTCAAACTATCTGCGTTTCATCTTTGGTTTCATGGGGATCAGCGACGTACAATTCGTGCAAGCCGACCAGCTTGCCATTGATGCCGAAACAAGTCTGGCCGCTGCCAACGATAGTGTTGATGCGTTGAACGTCGCGGCCTGATTGCGATCGACCCGGCAGATTTTCCGTCCGCCACATGATACTATTTCAGCGCCCGCTCCTCGCGTCGGGCGCTGAACCAACTGATCCTGTTCGGTTGGTCAATTTCCAACCACTCGGCT
>JAHRVD010000118.1 GCA_019090845.1 Marinosulfonomonas sp. | reverse complement strand
TGGCATGCCGTAAAATTCTTCGCGGCCTTCAGCTTTTGACATTTCGATGCCACGTTCGTTCGCGGCTTCCTGATACCAGCGCGACAGGCAGTTGCGGCAAAACCCGGCCAAATTCATCATATCAATGTTTTGCACATCGGTGCGGTCTGTCATCAGATGTTGTTGCATACGGCGAAAGGCGGCGGCTTCCAGTTCCAGTTTTGTCTGCGCGTCCATGATGTTTCCTTTGTTAATCAGAGGCTGAGATATTTTAGCAGGGTTTGATGGGGCAGCGTAAGCTGTTTGGACCAAAAATTTTGGGAACACCTTCGCGCAGAAAGGCCTCAGAATTGTCGCCCTGCACAACAGTTTTCGCAATAGCCAACGGTCTTTACGCAGCGATTGTCAATGCATGTTCCATGTTGAACTGCGACATGATCTTCGCGGTGTGCCAGTTGTCAATGTTTGCGGTATCATTCATATAGATACAGCCTGCCAGAGGCATATGGAAAAGGAACAATTCCTGATGAGACGCCTGCGAAATGTAAAGATCGTTGCCACCCTTGGCCCGGCCTCCGGCGACTATGAGACTATCCGCGCATTGTTTGATGCCGGTGCAGATGTGTTTCGCCTAAATATGAGCCACGGCAGCCACAACGAAACCGCAGCGCGCCATGCAATAATTCGCAAAATAGAGAAGGAAACAGGGCGGCCAATTGCTATTCTGGCTGATTTGCAGGGACCGAAACTGCGCGTGGGTACCTTCGAAAATGAAACTGAAGAGCTGCAAGAAGGGCAGACATTTCGTTTTGATCTGGACGAAACACCGGGGAACGGTGAACGGGTGAACCTGCCGCACAAAGAGATTTTCGATGCGCTTGAGCCGGGAGTGTCGCTGTTGGTCAACGATGGGAAAATCCGGATGAGAGTTCTGGATTGTGGGCGTGATTTCGCAGAATGCTCGGTCGAGAATGGCGGCACAATTTCCAACCGCAAAGGCGTGAATGTGCCGGATGTGGTTTTGCCGCTGGCCGCATTGACCCAAAAAGATCGCAAGGATCTTGAATTTGCGTGCCAATTGGGTGTGGATTGGCTGGCGCTGTCATTTGTGCAACGCCCCGAGGACGTGGAAGAGGCAAGGTCGCGGGCAGCGGGACGCGCTTTTATCATATCCAAGATCGAGAAACCCGCCGCAGTAATCGCATTTGACGATATTCTTGCTACGTCTGACGGGATTATGGTGGCACGCGGTGATCTGGGTGTCGAATTGCCGGTTCAAAATGTGCCGCCCATTCAGAAACGACTTGTGCGGGCCTGTCGCGCGGCGGCCAAACCCGTGATTGTAGCCACTCAGATGCTGGAAAGCATGATCGACAGCCCAATGCCAACCCGCGCCGAGGTATCAGACGTGGCCGCGGCGATCTATGAAGGTGTAGATGCTGTTATGCTGTCTGCGGAATCTGCGGCTGGTTCTTATCCGGTCCAAGCGGTCACCACGATGAACAATGTTGCTATGGAGGTCGAAAGCGATCCTACCTATCGCCAGATCATCGAATCCAGCCGGGCAGGGCGCAAAGAAACTGTTGCAGACGCAATTGTCTCGGCGGCCCGCGAGATTGCAGAAACAACCCAGATCAAGGCAATCTGCTGTTTTTCGGAATCAGGCACGACGGCATTGTTGACCGCCCGAGAGCGGCCTCATGTTCCGATCATAGCTTTAACGTCGCGGATTGGGACGTCGCGTCGGCTGGATTTAAGTTGGGGAATGCACTGCGTGACCGTGTCAGATGTGGATCGATTTAAAATGGCGGTCGTCAATGCCATCCGGGTGGCCCGTTCAGATGGCTTTGCATCGGAAACCGATCAGATCGTAGTAACAGCGGGAATTCCATTCAACCGCCCCGGCTCGACGAATATTCTTCGGGTGGCTCATTGCGACGAAAGATTGATTTTTAGTTCTGATCCGGAATAATTAAACCACTCGATCAGGAGTGGTATGTATGTCTAATGATTTTTTTCTGGTTTTGGGAACCTTGATACTGGCACTTGGTTTCCCATCGCTGATCAGCGCGTTTTCTTCCGGCAGGCGTCCGACGATGGCGATTTTGTTATTGGTATTGGGCAGTGCACTTGTGTCCTGGGCAATTATTCAGACACCGGGCGGCTATTCGTTCGAAGAACTGCCGCGCGTGTTCACACAGGTGTTTGCTAAGATTATTCGCTAAGGATTCGCCAATTTCCTCTTGCCAGAGGGGGCGGTGAAGCCTATACGCCCGAACTTCAGATGCGTGGCCGGCTTATGTGGCATGCCGAGTCGCGCTTTTACCGACCCAAAGAGGAGACGGAAATGCCCAAGATGAAGACCAAATCAAGCGCCAAAAAGCGCTTTAAGGTGACGGCGACCGGCAAGGTCCTGGCAGCACAAGCTGGCAAACGTCACGGTATGATCAAACGTACCAGGAAATTTATTCGCAACGCACGTGGAACGACCGAGCTATCCCCGCAGGATGCAAAGATCGTTAAATCCTACATGCCATACGACCGCTAAGGAGACTTGAAAAATGAGAGTTAAAGGCGGAACCGTCACGCATCGGCGTCACAAGAAAGTCATCGATCAGGCCAAAGGGTATTACGGCGCACGCAGCCGGACCTTCAAAGTTGCCGCTCAGGCGGTCGATAAGGCCAATCAATACGCAACCCGTGACCGCAAGGTTCGCAAGCGCAATTTTCGCGCACTTTGGATCCAGCGGATCAATGCTGCCGTGCGCAGCCACGATGCAGCGTTGACCTATTCGCGTTTCATCAATGGCCTGTCGCTGGCTGGCATCGAAGTGGACCGCAAGGTTCTGGCCGATCTGGCAGTGCATGAACCCGAAGCATTTACAGCGATCGTTGAAAAGGCTCAGGCTGCACTGGCCTGAGGCGTTTCAAACTGACGAATTCAAAAAGGCCCGCGGTAATCCTGCGGGCCTTTTTCGTTTAGGCCGGGCCAGCGCGGTTGGTTTTTTTGGCGGCGACCCTAGGTGTTAGCAACATCGGGCCATAGAACAGAACGAAACCGCCAAAGGCGACGATCCAGCCGCTTGCGGATACATGTAGCGCCCAGTCCGGCGCACCTGCAAAGCTGGCCCAAATGCGGGCCAATGCGCCCAGAATGATTGCACAGTATATCAACATGTCGGTGCCACCAGCCACCAGCGCCCGCCCGCTGTGGCCCCGGCTTGCCCGTGTCATCACTGCCAACATCATCGTGGCCACCGCGCCGACCGTCCAGCTATGGATACCTGCGACCAGCGGAATGGCATCGGGCCAAAGAATTGCGCCGCCGGTGATCAGATACCCCAGCGGCACAAAAGCATAACCCAGATGCAATATCAGAACCAAAAGTTCGCGGCGCGCCTGCCAGCCCGACCAGCGGGCCATACGAACCGCGTTCAGCACACCGGCCAGCAATAGCGGGGCACCGGTGAAACGGGCCTCGGGGCGGGCAACCCAGATCGCCAGAGCAACGGCACCTGCCAGCATGACCAGCTTGTCAAATTGATTAAAGGGTGTCGGAAGGCGCGTGGCGTTCTGGCGCGCCAGAAAGTTGCGGGTAAAGCTGGGAATGACCCGCCCGCCGATTAACCCGATCAGCAGAACAAAAGCCGCAATGCCAATCCGGAACCCCAGGCTTTGCGCTGCTGGTTCTTGTGCCATTGCAGCCAGATGGAATAACCCGTTGCCCACCAAAATCAGCGTTAGCATCACCAGCACAACCATGTTGCGCCAGTTTTTGCCCGCGATGATTTCGCTCGCAATGAACCCAACCAGTGCCAGCAAAAATGATAGATCGGCCAGCACGACAATGAAACCGGGCAACCCGGCACCAAACAGAACTGCCACGCGGCCAAGCAGCCACAGGGCGGCCAACAGGCCAAGCGGTGTTCCGGTGACAGGCAACCGCCCGGTCCAGTTGGGAATTGCAGTTAACAAAAACCCACAGACGACGGC
>JAHRVD010000117.1 GCA_019090845.1 Marinosulfonomonas sp. | reverse complement strand
CCCCAAACCCAAAGGAATTGGACAACACCACATCAATCTGGCGTTCAACTTTGCCATTTGCTGCCAGATCCAGCTTTGGCGTCACGGCCGGGTTATCCAGATTGATCGTTGGCGGGGCCACCTGATCGCGCAGCGCCAGAATACCGAAAATCGCCTCGACCGCGCCCGCAGCCCCAAGCAGATGCCCAATCGCAGATTTTGTTGAGCTCATCGTCGCCTTGCCTGCAGCCTCGCCCATCAGTTGTTCAACCGCACCCAGTTCAATCGTATCAGCCATCGTCGAGGTGCCATGCGCATTGATGTAGTCGATATCGCCAGCCACCAGCCCGGCCCGCTCAATCGCCGCCTTCATCGAGCGATAGCCACCATTGCCGTCTTGGGACGGTGCCGTGATATGATACGCATCACCCGACATGCCATAGCCTGTCACCTCTGCGTAAATCTTCGCACCGCGTGCCTTGGCGTGTTCATATTCCTCAAGCACCACCACACCGGCCCCCTCGCCCATAACAAACCCGTCGCGGTCCGCGTCATAGGGACGGCTGGCGGCTTTTGGGTCGTCACCGCGTTTGGTGCTAAGTGCCTTGCAGGCGTTAAATCCGGCGATCCCGATCTCACTGATCGGGCTTTCGGCGCCCCCGGCCACCATCACATCGGCATCGCCCAGCATTATCAGCCGGCTGGCGTCCCCAATGGCATGCGCCCCGGTTGAGCAAGCCGTCACCACCGAATGGTTAGGCCCCTTAAACCCATAACGGATCGAAACATGCCCCGAGATCAGGTTAATCAGCGCGGATGGAATGAAAAACGGCGAAACGCGGCGCGGTCCGCGTTCTTTCAGGATGATCGCAGTGTCAGCAATCGCCGACAACCCGCCAATGCCAGAACCGATCATCACGCCTGTGCGCAAACGATCCTCTTCGTTTTCCGGCGTCCAGCCAGCATCCTTAACCGCCTGCGCCGCCGCAGTAATCCCGTACAAAATGAAATCGTCAACCTTGCGCCGCTCTTTGGGCTCCATCCAGTCGTCGGGATTGAACGTACCGTCGCTGCCGTCGCCGAGCGGTATTTCGCAAGCATAAGTGGTGGCCAAATGGCTAGCGTCAAACCGGCTGATCGTGCCAGCGCCTGACTGCCCGGCCAACAAACGTTCCCAGGTTTTTTCAACCCCACACGCCAGTGGCGTGACCATTCCTAAACCGGTTACAACGACCCGACGCATGCTCGGCCTCCATTTTTGTACGAAGCTTCCGGTATTGATAGCCTGCCACACCAAGCAGGAGCAAGACCATCCAGCAGCTATCGGGTCTAAATTGCCCGGATCAGCGTCGCCCGCCCAGTAAATGCACAATTAGAACAAATGCCAGCGCGACTCCACCGATCCAACCCAGAAACCACATTCGCCCTGCGATGAAATCTTCGGCGTAAGAGGCCGCGAACCGGCCCTTTCCGATCACTGTGACAGCGACAGCCCCCCAGACAAAAACAACATACAATGCCGCTTTGGTGCCCCAGCGAAGACGCACCAACGCTTGCAAAAGGTAAAGCACCAGCCCGACCCCAACACCGATATAGCCAACCTTGAAAGACCAGAACGGATGCGCGCCGAGACGTTCGGTCAGCCCATTAGCTGCCAGTCCGATGAAAAAGACCGCCACAACGAGACTGGCGATAAATTCACGTTTGCGTGGAAATTGCATTTCGCCTCCTGACTGTCAGGTCAGGATAGCCCAATCAGACACCCGGATCAAAAGCCAGGTCTGCAGATCACGAAGGTGTCAAATCACCCTCAAAACAAAAACGGCGCCACAAAGGGCGCCGTCCGAAATAAAGTATCTGAAGCGGCTTAAGAGGCGCCTGTGATAAACTTTGTCGCGTCGCCAAATGTCTGGATGGTTTCGGCAGCATCGTCTGGAATTTCAATTCCGAACTCTTCTTCAAACGCCATCACCAGTTCAACGGTGTCCAAGCTGTCTGCGCCCAGATCGTCGATGAACGAAGCGGATTCGGTCACTTTGTCTTCTTCGACGCCAAGATGCTCGACAACAATCTTCTTCACGCGATCTGCGATGTCGCTCATGTCAATTCCTCACATTCTTCCGGGGGTATACCCGGTATTCTACGTTTGGCCCGTGGGCCGCTCTGATCCCACCTTAAAAGTGGGAATTTCCACGCGGAGCTTTACGCCCCCCGGCTATTCTGCGCCGCCTATAGCACAAACTCCGGCCGGGGCAAATCCTTTGTCCGGGCCTTTGTGCGCCAGCGCAATGGTGCGCGGCGACCACGCCTAGAGCATCGCCATTCCACCGTTTACATGCAGCGTCGCGCCGGTGACATAGGCCGCCTCATCGCTGGCCAGATATAGCACAGCAGCGCCGATTTCATCGCCCTCGCCCATCCGCCCGGCGGGAACCTGCGTCAGGATCGCGCTTTTCTGGTCATCGGTCAGCTTGTCGGTCATCGCCGTCGTAATAAAGCCCGGCGCAACACAGTTCACCGTGATCCCGCGGCTGGCAACCTCATGGGCCAGCGATTTGGACATCGCCACGACACCAGCCTTAGAGGCCGCATAATTAGCCTGCCCCGGGTTGCCCGTCGCCCCAACGATTGACGAGATATTCACAATCCGCCCCCAGCGCGCCTTCATCATGCCACGCATCACGCCTTTGCACAGTTTCATAGTCGAGGTCAGATTGACCGCCAGCACGCTGTCCCATTCGTCATCCGACATCCGCATGAACAGGTTATCGCGGGTGATCCCGGCGTTGTTGACCAGTATATCAACGCTGCCCAAAACCTCGGCTGCCTGTTTTGGCAGGGCGGCAACTGCGTCGCGGTCCGACAGATTGCAGGGCAGCACATGTGCGCGCTCGCCCAATTCATCCGCCAACGCCTGCAAGGGTTCAATCCGTGTGCCCGACAGCCCGACGTTCGCCCCGGCCCCGTGTAATGCGCGCGCAATCGCGCCACCAATACCGCCCGAAGCACCAGTTATCAGTGCATTTTTTCCTGTAAGATTAAACATATTCGCCCCTATTTCAACGCGTTCGCCGCTGCTACGACATCGTCGGGCGCGCCAATTGCCCGGGTTTCAACTTCTTTGGCGATCCGCCGGATCATCCCGCACAGGGTTTTGCCTGCGCCGATTTCCCAGATTTCGCTGACTTCATGCGCCGCCAGCCATTCAATCGACTCGCGCCAGCGAACCGAATGGGTGATCTGCTCGACAAGCAAAGACCGGATCGTTGCTGGATCACTGACGTCATGGGCCAGAACATTGGCAATCAGCGGCACGGCCGGGCGATCGATATTCACCTCGCTCAAGGCCTCGGCCATCGCCTGCGCTGCTGGTTTCATCAGCGCACAGTGGAAGGGGGCCGAGACCGGCAACAACATCGCACGTCGCGCGCCCATGCCCTTGGCAATTTCCATCGCCCGTTCTACCGCTTCTTTGTGGCCCGAAATGACCACCTGGGTAGGATCATTGTCGTTGGCCGCCTGACAGACCTGATCGTGGCTGGCTTGTGCTGCGGCCTCGGCTGCCTGTTCAAAGTTCAGCCCTAGCAATGCAGCCATCGCGCCTACCCCGACCGGCACTGCGGCCTGCATCGCCAGCCCGCGTGTGCGCAACAAACGGGCGGTATCGGCAAGGCTAATCGAGCCGGCTGCTGCCAGTGCCGAATATTCCCCAAGCGAATGCCCGGCGACATATTGCGCCGCTTCCATCCCGACGCCCTCGGCTTTTAGCGCAGCAAGGGCTGCCAGCGATGTTGCCATCAAAGCGGGTTGTGCATTCTGGGTCAGGGTCAGCGTGTCCTGTTCGCCCTCCCATATCAGCGATGACAGGCTTTCGCCCAATGCTTCGTCAACCTCATCAAACACGGCTTTGGCGGCTGGATAAGCCTTGGCCAATGCGTGCCCCATACCGATCGTCTGGGCACCCTGCCCTGGAAATACAAATGCTCGGCTCATGCGGCCCCCGTTGGTTCTTCTGATTTGGGGCAAGTTTAGACACAAGGCCATAGGGCCACAAGCCAAAGGACCGGCGGTTACCCGGCCGGTCCTTTATAATTTCCGCACAAATCCGAGCGGTATCGTTCGCCCTAGAGCGGAAATCCGTTAGGCTGTTGCGAACGGGCTGCGTGCTGGCCGGTCGCTGATATTGACCGCTCTCTGGGTATTTCTTGCAGCCGCCTGAGGCGCCAGATCAGCAATCATCCGCCCAAGCAATGGCTCCAGATCCGCCTTGGGACCGGATGCCACCAACAAGGGGCGCGCACGGCCATCAAAATTCACATATAACTGGTCGGCAATAAACGCCGAATGAGAGCGCCTGATATAAACACTGCCTATATCCTCAAAGCGATGCACGTTCAAAACACTGGAAATTCCCTGACGATTGCGCCGCGCCGTGCGCACAACCCGGTTTTTCTGATCAATCTGCGTTTCATACATCAAACCCTTCCGGGCGATCGAGTAGTTCAGAAAAGCCAGCACAAAAAATACGACCGTGCCCGCGATTTTGAACGGCAAAACCTCGATGCTATAAATGGTGCCGGGCAACAGCCATTGGCAATAGGCAGCAACGCCAAACATCATCGTTGCCATTGTTGCGAAAACTTCGCCCAAACTGGCCCTTTGGGCAGCAGAGCCGCCTTTACGAATTATATAACCCCAGAATGTTTCACTGATACTTATTGCGGCAACACGCCGCGAACTGGTAAACGCCTGGCCTGACTGTCCGGCATACGCGTTCATATTTTGTCTCCGCAATTGGCTTTACTAATATCCTGATGCTCTTCTTTAAGCAGAAAAGTGACGACAATTGGTCGCGCTTGCATCAATTTGGGGCCCTTGAAAGAAATCCGGGACCGTGTATAACCCCGCTTCCTTCCGCAAATACCGGAAAAACAGCGCAGCCTCTCGTGGGCGGGTCGCGGAAGGTTATGACCCACCCGTTGAAGTGCGCTCTAAAAGAGTAGGAGACCGCATGCCGCTTTATGAGCATGTTATTATCTCGCGTCAGGACCTGTCCAACACGCAGGCCGAGGGATTAGCCGAACATTTCGGAACCATTTTATCCGACAATGGCGGCGCGCTCGTTGACAGCGAGTATTGGGGCATCAAAACGATGGCCTATAAGATCAACAAAAACCGCAAGGGCCACTATTCCTATATGCGCACGGATGCACCTGCACCTGCCATTCTGGAAATGGAACGCCTTATGCGCCTGCACGACGATGTCATGCGCGTGTTGACCATCAAGGTCGATGAACATGCCGAGGGCCCGTCAGTTCAAATGCAAAAACGTGATGAACGCGACCGCGGCGAACGCCGCCCGCGCCGTTAAGAAAGGGATCTAAGTCATGGCATCTAAACCATTTTTTCGCCGTCGCAAAGTCTGTCCCTTCTCGGGCGATAACGCGCCAAAGATCGACTATAAGGACACGCGCCTTTTGCAGCGATACATCTCGGAGCGTGGCAAGATCGTGCCATCCCGTATCACCGCCGTTTCGGCCAAGAAGCAGCGAGAGCTGGCCCGTGCAATCAAACGCGCCCGCTTTCTTGCCCTGCTTCCCTACGCCGTGAAGTAAGGAGAGCATCATGCAAGTAATCCTACTGGAACGCGTCGCCAAACTTGGCCAGATGGG
>JAHRVD010000116.1 GCA_019090845.1 Marinosulfonomonas sp. | reverse complement strand
GGGATCAATATTTGAACCGGTTAGCCCAACGCAAAGACGCGTTGTCTGAACTGGCAAAACGCACCGGCTGGTCGTTTTATTGCCACCACACTTCTGCCTCCGCGCAATCGGCACTGTTGTGGATTTATGGCGCTTTGGGCGCCAGCCACTGATGTTCACGCTGTTTGGCATAGCATTTAGTGCACCCTGGCTGCTGCTTGGGTTGGTGGGCCTGCCGATCCTGTGGATATTGCTGCGCGCTGTGCCACCCGCGCCGATCCGCCGGTTGTTTCCGGGGGTGGCGCTGTTGCTGGGATTGCAGGACGACGAAAGCCACACGGACAAAACGCCATGGTGGTTGCTGCTAATCCGAACTTTGGCGATTGGGGCAATAATCATCGGGTTCGCCGGGCCGGTTCTGAACCCCAAAGACGCCACGCCGGCCACGGGGCGGCTTTTGATTTTGACGGATGCCAGCTGGGCCAGTGCACGCGATTGGCCGCAACGGATTGAACGGATCGAGGCGGTATTGGCCGCGGCCACGCGCGCCGCGCGGCCGGTTGCTCTGGTATCGCTTAGTGATCTGCCGGCCGGTGATTTACCGTTTCAGACAGCCGATGCCTGGCGATCTCGTTTGCCGGGGTTTCAACCGCATCCCTGGGCGCCAGACTCGGCTGAAACGCTGGATTGGGCGGCGGGATTGGATGGCAGTTTTGATACGCTCTGGTTTTCCGACGGGCTTGCGCGGGACGGCCGTCAAAAGATACTGGCGTCGCTGGAAGCCCGAGGCAACGTGCAGATTTTTGAAAGCCAGCGGCCGGTTTTTGGCCTTCGCCCTGCGCGGTTTGAGGATGGCACAATCCGGCTGACGGCCGTTCGCGCGCATACAGGGGCGCAGGACGAGCAGGAAATCGTTGCGTTCGGGCTGGATCCGGCCGGGATTGAGCGGGAACTTATGCGAGTGAGTGCGGATTTCGATGCAGGTTCTGGTGTGGCCGACGTGGAACTGGCGGTTCCGGCGGAACTGCGCAACCGGATTTCACGGTTTGCGATAAAAGGCGTCCGTTCAGCCGGAGCGGTCAGCCTGACGGACGACTCGCTGAAACGGCGCGAGGTTGCGCTGATTTCGGCTGGCGACGCACGCGAAGCGTTAGAACTGCTTTCGCCGACGCATTATCTGGAACAGGCCCTGGAACCAACTGCCGATCTGATCGACGGCACGCTGGACGACATCCTGCTGGCCAACCCGGATGCAATCATTCTGGCCGATGTCGCTACCCTGTCTCAGGCCGAGTCCGAGGCTATTTCCACATGGGTTGGTGATGGCGGGCTGCTGGTGCGGTTTGCGGGGCCTCGGCTGGCAGCAAGTGACGTCAGCCGCGACGCCGAGGATATCCTGATGCCAGTCCGCTTGCGCGCAGGTGGGCGACGGGTTGGCGGCGCGATGAGCTGGGGTGAGCCAAAATCACTGCGTCCGTTTCAGGAAACATCGCCATTTTTTGGCCTGACAATTCCGCCGGATGTTTTGGTGTCCGCGCAGGTCATGGCGCAACCCGACCCAACCCTGTCTGAACGCGTTATCGCATCGCTGACTGACGGCACGCCATTGGTCACACGAAAAAACCTGGGGCAGGGGCAGGTCGTTCTGTTCCATGTTACCGCCAATGCCGATTGGTCGACATTGCCGCTGTCGGGACTGTTTGTGCAGATGCTTGAACGGCTTGCGATTTCGACCCGCCCTGCGCGGCCGGATGCGGCTGATCTGGCAGGAACGATCTGGGTGCCCGCTGATCTGCTGGATGCATTTGGCGAGGTGCAGGACGCAGGTTCGATGGCCGGTATCGCCGGTGAAGACCTGATATCAGGGCAGATCGGCGCTTTATTGCCGCCGGGACTTTACGCTGGCGAAGACCGCCGGTTGGCGCTGAATGTGATCGGCCCGGAAGAGACATTGGGCCCGGTTGTCTGGCCCGTGGGCACGCAGGTTGAGGGCATGAATGTGGCCCGTGAAACACTTTTTAAAGGGTATCTTCTAAGCGTGGCGCTAGCGCTTCTTGCTGTGGATTTACTGGCGTCCCTGTGGCTGACGGGGCGGCTTTCCGGGCGAAAGGGGCTGCATGTTGCTTCCGTTTTTGTCGTGGCGCTGATGGTGGCCCCACGCGCCGATGCCCAATCTGATGAATTTGCCCTGAAAGCAACCGGCGACGTTGTGCTGGCCTATGTCATCACTGGCGATCGCAAGATTGACAATACCAGCCTTGGCGGGTTGCGTGGCTTGTCTGATGCGCTGTTTGCGCGCACCTCGATTGAACCAGAAGAACCTATGGCGATAAATCTGGAAACGGATGAATTGTCGTTCTTTCCAGTGCTTTACTGGCCCGTCACGCCAGATCAGCCGCTGCCCTCGCTGGAAGCATATGTGCGTCTGAACAGATACCTGCGCACCGGCGGGATGATCGTTTTTGATACCCGTGACGCGAATATCGCCCGCTTTGGAACGTCGTCGCCCAATGGGCGAAAACTGCAGCAACTCGCCCGCCCTCTGGATATTCCAAAGCTTGAACCAATCCCGAACGACCATGTCCTGACACGAACATTCTATCTGCTTCAGGATTTTCCGGGGCGGTTCGTGTCGCGTGATGTCTGGGTGCAGGCCGCCCCGCCAGACGCCGAGTTGCTGGAAGGGATGCCATTTCGAAACCTGAACGACAACGCCACACCGGTGGTGATTGGCGGCAATGACTGGGCTGCAGCCTGGGCTGTGGACCGGACCGGAAAATTGATGTTTCCGGTGGGGCGTGGGACAGCAGGCGAGCGGCAGCGCGAGATCGCATTCCGGTTCGGCGTCAATCTGGTCATGCATGTTCTGACCGGTAATTATAAATCTGATCAGGTTCATGTGCCCGCGTTGCTCGACAGGTTGGGGCAATAATGCAGGGCGCGGTGATATTTGACCCGCTGATTGGCTGGCCTGTCCTTTATGGTATGGCCGGGCTTGCTATCGCGCTGTTGGTTTGTGCAATCTGGGGCGGGCTGACTGGTTGGTGGCTGCGGGCTGGCGCGGCGGCACTGTTGCTGTTCGCGCTGGCCAATCCGTCGCTGCAAAACGAAAACCGCAAGCCGCTTAACGATATCATTCTGCTCGTAGTGGATGAAACGGCCAGTCAGGGAATTTCCGACAGACCGACACAGATCCAAGCGGCGATTGACGCGGTGGCCCGGCGATTTGCGACCCGCCAACACACAGACTTAAAGGTCATAAAACTGGCCGACGCCGAGGGCGATGGCGGCACATTGCTGATGACCCGCCTCGCCGAGGCGTTGTCAGAGGTGCCGCTTGCCCGGGTGGCTGGCGCGATCCTGCTTAGTGATGGGCAGTTGCATGATCTTGACCGCCTGCCAAACATTTCCGCCCCGCTGCATCTGTTACTGACCGGGCATGGCAGTGACTGGGATCGCCGCCTGATTATGCGCAACGCGCCGGCCTTTGCAATTCTGGGCGAACCGGTGACGCTGACTATGCGTATCGAGGATCAGGGCCGGGTGCCCCAGTCAATCGGCACCAGCGCGGTATTGGAAATTTCCGTTGATGGCGGTGAGTTGCAAAGGTTTGAGGTCGCAGTTGGCCGGGACATCCAATTGCCGGTGACATTGCCCCATGGCGGAGTGAACGTGATCCAATTCGCCGTGCCTGCCGTTGAAGGTGAACTGACTGACCGCAACAACGCGGCAGTTGTTCAGATCAACGGGGTGCGAGATCGCCTGCGGGTGCTGCTGGTCAGCGGCCAGCCGCATCCGGGTGAACGCACGTGGCGCAATTTGCTGAAATCTGACAGCTCGGTCGATCTGGTGCATTTCACCATTTTGCGCCCGCCGGAAAAACAAGACCGTGTGCCGGTCAGTGAATTGTCTCTGATCGCATTTCCAACGCGCGAGCTGTTTTTGGACAAGATCGACGAATTCGACCTGATTATTTTCGACCGCTACAAACGGCGCGGCATCCTGCCTTCGCTTTATCTTGATAACGTGCGCCAATATGTCGAGAACGGCGGCGCAGTCTTGCTGGCGGCGGGGCCGGATTTTGCCACTGCTAATAGCCTTTTCCGCTCTCCTCTGGGCGAGATTATTCCAGCAGAACCAACGTCCCGCGTGCTGGAAGAAGGATATCGCCCGGCAATTTCTGAACTGGGCAATCGCCACCCCGTTACCGAGGGTCTCGCGGGTTTCGCGCCCGAGAATGACGATGGACCCGACTGGGGCCGATGGTTTCGGCTTGTCGATGTGGTGGAAACATCTGGTCACACTGTGATGACCGGTATAGATGAGCGCCCCTTGCTGGTGCTTGACCGTGTTGGCCAAGGGCGCATCGCGCTGCTGGCATCAGATCATGCGTGGCTGTGGAGCCGTGGGTTCGAAGGTGGCGGTCCGCAATTGGAATTGCTGCGCAGGTTGGCCCACTGGATGATGAAAGAACCTGAACTGGAAGAAGAGGCGCTTTCGGCCCGTGCAGAAGGCCAGTCGATGCTGATAACGCGGCGGACGCTGGACGAAAACCCGCGCGATGTGCAGATTACGCAACCCAATGGCTCGGTCGTGACATTAGGCATGGAAGAAGTCGCACCGGGTCGGTTTGAGGCTGAATATAGTGGCCCCGACATAGGGCTGTATCGGTTGAGCGAAGGGGATATGACGGCCGTTGTCGCCCTTGGCCCCAGCGCACCACGTGAGTTTGAGGAGACCATTGCAACCGGCGCTAAGCTCCTATCGGCCATCGGCCAAACAGGTGGCGGGATAATCGCGTTGGAAGATGGATTTCCAGATATTCGGACCGTGCGCCCCGGGCGGCCCGCAGCAGGACGTGGTTGGATCGCCTATACTCCGCGCGGGGCCTATATGACGGCAGACGTCAACGTCCGTTCACTGATACCGGGCTGGGTGTTCCTGTTAATCACGGGAATGCTGTCGGTTGGTGCGTGGCTTCGCGAGGGTCGCAGGTAACCTACCGCTCAAGG
>JAHRVD010000115.1 GCA_019090845.1 Marinosulfonomonas sp. | reverse complement strand
GTGCTTGGTGGGCCTGACCCGTCTGAAAAGCTGCGCCTTAGCCGGGCCGATGGGCGGCAGTGGACTATGCTACGTGCAGAAATGGCTGGCACTGCACCGATCGCTGCATTGGGATATCGCCACGGTGCGACATTGGCGGTGGATATAGCGCTGTTACGGGCAGCGATTTTTGAACAAGCCCCGGCGGGTGATATCGACGAACAGGCGGCGCGCGGTCAGGCGCAGGTTTTCCCGGTTGAGGCCGCGGATCTGATGCCGGGCTTGCAAGGCGCGGCGCTGGGTGAACGCCTGAAAGAGTTGGAATTGCAATGGGTCGCGTCGGACTTTAGTCTGACCAAGGCACATCTACTGGACTGAATTAGAACGGGCAGACTGAACAATGCGGCTGGGCGATCTTATCAATCCATTTAAGCAGGTCGAGCGACCACCACCGCGCCATTTACGCGGATTCATGTACTGGGCCTTGAGCGGGTCAATTCCTGTTCTGGTCGCTGCCTCGGCCATATCCGCAATGGCTGGTTCGTTAGAGGTTGTGACCGCGCTGTTGCTGGGCATTGTAATCGACACCGCACTGGCATCTGACCCGCAGTCGTTTTTCGCAGATAATCTGTGGTTGCTGGTTGCGTTTGTCAGCTTTTTTCTGGTTCTAAGGCCGATCGTTTTTGGTCTTGTGGCGGTGTCCAACAGTATTGTGCTGGGTCCGAATGTAACGCCCATGGTGTTGTCGCGCATGCACCGCTGGACGCTGGGGCAATCGGTGACATTTTTTGATGATGATTTTGCCGGCCGCATCGCACAAAAACAGATGCAGACCGCGCGCGCATTGACGGATGTCGTGGTAGAGGCTGTGCATGTGGTGGCGTTTGCGCTGGCTGCTGTGGTCGGCTCGGCGTTTTTGCTGGGCACAATTGATTGGCGTATCGGCCTGGTTTTAGCGATCTGGATGTGTGGATACCTAGGCCTGATTTTCTGGTTCATGCCGCGTATTCGGCGCCGGGCTGGCAAGCGGGCGAATGCGCGCACGATTGTGTCGGGCCAGATCGTCGATACGATTACCAATATCAAGACGGTCAAATTGTTTGCACTGGCAGATCACGAAGACCGCGCAGCGTTGTCGGCAATCGGGGGGTTTCGTGAACGCTCGCTGGAATTTGGCAAGCTGTCGGCTTGGTTTCGATTTGCGCTGATGGCGGTTGGCGGGTTGCTGCCGGTTTTGCTGATCGGTGCGGCGCTGGTACTGTGGTCGCAGGGCATAGCCACCGCCGGTGATATTGCTGCTGCCGGTGCGATTTCTATTCGTATTGCACAGATGACCGGCTGGGTCAGTTTTGGGCTATTGGGCATCTATTCCAACATTGGCGAAGTCGAGGATGGCATGCACACGCTGACGCCGCCCCACACGTTAACCGATAGGGTGGATGCCGTTGAACTGGCCGAGGCTGACAATGTTCGGTTTGAAAATGTCAGCTTTGCTTATGGGCGCGACAGTGGCGGGATCGACAATGTTACGCTGGATATCCGGCCGGGCGAAAAGCTGGGGATTGTTGGGGCGTCGGGCGCGGGAAAGTCGACATTGGTTGCGTTGCTGTTGCGCCTTTACGATCCCGAGGCTGGGCAAGTGACGATCAACGGGCAGGATGTGCGCGGCGTCACGCAGGAAAGCTTGCGGCGCAAGGTTGGCATGGTTACGCAGGAAACGGCGATGTTCAATCGCTCGGCGCGCGAGAATATTCTGTATGGTCGCCCGGACGCCAGCGAAGCGGAAATGATCGACGCGGCCAAACGCGCCGAGGCGCATACATTCATTCTGGAGCTGGAAGATCATCATGGTCGCAAGGGCTATGAGGCGCGGCTGGGTGAACGAGGCGTAAAGCTGTCGGGCGGGCAGCGGCAACGGGTGGCGCTGGCCCGCGCGATCCTGAAAGACGCACCGATCCTTGTGCTGGATGAGGCGACAAGCGCGCTGGACAGCGAAGTTGAGGCCGAAATTCAAACGGCGCTGGCGGCGGTGATGGAGGGTAAGACAGTGCTGGCGATTGCGCATCGGCTGTCGACAATTTCGCAGATGGACCGGATCATCGTGATGGACGAGGGGCGGATTGTTGAACAGGGCAATCATCGCGAGTTGCTGGAAAGCGGTGGGCTTTACGCACGTTATTGGGACAGGCAGTCGGGCGGGTTTATCGGAATTAGCGAGGCGGCCGAGTGACGGTAACGGTAGAACGGCTTGGCCATTTGGGCGACGGTATTGCGGCGGGGCCGGTGTTTGTGCCGATGGCGCTGCCGGGGGAAGTTGTTTCAGGCGAAGTGGTTGACGGGCGGATTGCTGCGCCTAAAATTGTAACCCCGTCATCGGATCGGGTGCGCCCTGTTTGCCGCCATTTCAAAACCTGTGGCGGGTGTAAATTGCTGCATGCCTCGGACGAATTCGTGTCTGGCTGGAAGGCCGGCGTGGTGCGGACGGCCTGTGAGGCCCGCGGAATACCTGCGCCAATTCGCGAAGTGAAAACATCCCCGTCGCAATCACGCAGGCGGGCAGCCTTTTCGGCGCGGCGCACTAAGAAAGGCGCGATTGTTGGGTTTCATGCACGGGGTTCGGATGCGGTTGTTGAGATACCAGATTGCAAATTGTTGCACCCGGAACTGGTGGCGGTGATGCCGTTTCTGGCAGAGCTGACTACGATGGCCGCGTCGCGCAAAGCGGAGGTTTCCTATCACGCCACACTGTCGGCAAACGGTATTGATCTGGCGGTAAAAGGCGGGCGGGAACTGGATGTTGCCTTGCGGGTGGCTTTGCCGGGCATGGCGAAAAAGGGCGGATTGGCGCGGCTGACCTGGGATGGTGAACTGGTTGCCGAACGTCTGCCGCCGGTGCAACATTTTGGTAATGTGGCTGTTGTGCCGCCGCCGGGTGCATTTTTGCAGGCGACCGAACACGGCGAGGCTGCGCTATTGGCGTCGGTGAAGCAGGCGATCGGCACGCCAAAGCGGCTGATTGATCTATTTTCGGGGTGCGGAACATTTGCGTTGCCTTTGGCGGTTGGGGCCGAAGTTCACGCGGTCGAGAATGATGCGGGCATGTTGGCGGCGCTCGACAGGGGGTGGCGGCAGGCGGCGGGGCTGAAAAAAGTAACGACCGAGGCGCGTGATTTATTCCGCCGACCATTGTTGCCTGACGAGTTGAAGGGATTTGAAGCGGTGGTGATTGATCCCCCACGTGCCGGTGCCGCTGCACAGTTTGAACAAATCGCCGCCTCGTCGGTGCGCCATATCGCGGCTGTGTCGTGTAATCCGGTGACTTTCGCGCGCGACGCCGAGGTGTTGCTTGATGCCGGGTTTGTGGTGGACTGGATCGACGTGATCGACCAGTTTCGCTGGTCGCCGCATGTGGAATTGGTCGCGGCGATCCGGCGGGCCTGATGGCCTCCTGAAATTGTGATTCGCGGGGCGTAAAATTCAGGTTTTCGTTTGCGTCTGGCGCGCTATGATCGGGCAACAAAATTGTGAGCGCGGTAAGGTCATGCCAAACAGACGGGCAGTTATCACCACAGGCGCAGCGGCTGCTTTGGTGGGTTGCGGGCCAACAATCGGTTCCTATTCCGGGCCGGAAGTTAGCCGCATTGTTGTTCAAAAATCGCAGCGGCTGATGTATTTGCTTGGCGCGGACACGGTATTGAGAACCTACAAGATTGATCTGGGTTTCGCTCCGCTTGGCCACAAGGAAATCGAGGGTGATGGCAAGACGCCCGAGGGCAGCTATTACATTGATCGGCGCAATCCGCGCAGCGCCTATCATTTGTCGATCGGTATTTCCTACCCGAACGCGCAGGATGTCGCCAAAGCAAAGGCGCTTGGCAAAAGCCCTGGCGGCGATATTTTTATACATGGCGCCCGGACTGCGTTTGCGCGCAGCGGTAAGGACTGGACGTGGGGCTGTATCTCGGTCAGCAACAGCGAAGTCGAAGAGATTTATGCGATGGTGCGGCTGGGCACGCAGATTGATTTGAACGCCTGAGGGCGGTTAGCCGCCGGTTATCAGCGTCCACCAAATTTTACCATTGTCTTCCTGATACCACGAAAACCCAAGATTATGCGCGTTTGGATCAAGGATCACGGCGCGTGTGTCGGATTGTTCCATCCAGGCGGCCAGTGTTTGCAGCTCTGTCTCGTAGGTTTCGGAAATCGTCTCGCCAAGCGCTTGGCCCGAATAACCGCTGCGCGCGACCCGGTCGATCGGCGACGATCCGTCTGATCCGAAGTGCCATGCGCGATTCTGGTTGGCCATGTCGCGGGAATGGGTTGCCGCGGCGGCGTTCAGGGCGGCGTTAAGCTGAACCGGGCTAGCCCCTGCAGCCTGACGCAAGGTGTTGACCGAATCCAACATGCGAAACTGAATTTTGCCTTTGCTGGAATTTGAAATTCGGTAAATTTTTGGCAACGGCAGCCCGTCCGGCCCCATCTGCGGCGGCGACGTGGGAGCACAAGCCGACAGGATTGCGCTAATAAACAGAACAACAACGACGGAACGAAACATGTATTACCACCCGATTAGTTTCGCCAAGCAGTAGCCTGTTGATGCGCTTTGGGCAAACCGAACTATCGGTAATCGGGTTGCGCACGCTTGTTTGAATTGCGACTGCGGCAATAGCGCAATAACATGAGCCGAATGAATGGTTGGCCGACTTTGGAGAATTGTTATGTCCGACGTGAATAGACCGGTGATGAACCGGCGCGGGTTTTTGGTGTCAGCCGCCGCCAGCGGCCTTGCGGCCCCGGCGCTGGCGCAGGATGTCAATTCTGCCGAAACCGTTGAGATCGAAGCGGATATTTCGCAATCTGTGCGGCGCCATATCTCTAGTTTTCGCACGCTTGACTGGCGGCCCTATTTCGGGTCGCTGCGCAAGGGCGCGGTTCTTGTTGATGTAACGTCGCGCGCTTTGCACTATTGGTCCGAGGACGAAACCATCTACAAGTTGTTCCCCACAAGTGTGCCGCTGACCGAGGATCTGACCCGTCGTGGCAGGACCAGTGTTATTCGCAAAGTCGAAGGTCCATCATGGAGCCCAACCCCCGCGATGATTCGGCGAAACCCGGAGTGGCCGGCCTATGTCGGCCCCGGCCCGGATAACCCGCTGGGCACCCATGCTTTGTATCTTTCATGGACCTATTACCGCATTCACGGCACCCATGACACACGCAAAATCGGGCGGCGTTCGTCCAATGGCTGCATCGGTCTTTTCAACGAACATATTCAAGAGCTGTTCGGATATGCCAAAGTGGGCACTCAGGTGTTGCTAATTTGACCACAATTCTAGCAATCTAAGCCAGAATATTCAAATTTTTGCTGGATTCTGGTCGGGTTAGCTGCCAAGACGTTTTTACAACGCACCCTTATTGGCCGATGCTGCGTTTTTTTGTGTGTCGGCGTATCTGGAGGATACTATGAAAAAAATCGTTCTCGCCGTCGCAATCACTGCAATCGCTGCCACTGCCACATATGCTGGCGGAATGGCTGAGCCTGTAATGGAAGCACCAGTCATCGTGGAACAAGCTGCAAGCTCTTCTGCTGGTGGCCTTCTTCTTCCACTGCTTCTGCTGGTTCTGGTTGCTGCTGCAGTCGCAAACAACTAATCGACCCGGTTTTAGAATTGAAAAAGGGCGGCAGGATTCTGCCGCCCTTTTTATGTCTGGATACAGCTGATCGGGCGGCTCGTCAGACCCAGCCCGTCAGGTTTCTGTCGATGATTTGGATAAGCGCGTCGATGTGGTCCGGATCGTCATTCAGGCAGGGAATGTAGGAAAACTCTTTCCCGCCAGCGGCCACAAAGCTTTCGCAAATTTCTTCGTTAATTTCTTCCAGCGTTTCGATGCAGTCGGCGGCAAAGCCGGGGGCGATCACGGCAATGTTCTTTTTCCCGGCGCGGGCAAGGCGCGCGACCTCTTGCACGGTATAGGGTTGCAACCATTCTTCGGGGCCGAATCTCGACTGGAATGTCATTGTGATCTGGTCATCGTCCCATCCAAGGCGCTGTTTCAAAAGTAGCGTCGTTTTCTGGCAGTGATCAAAATAAGGGTCACCTTCGGCCACATGGCGCTGTGGCAGGCCGTGAAAGGATACGACGAGCATTTCGGGTTCGGGTTTCGTGGCCGAGTAAACGCGCCGAACCGATGCCGCCAGTGCATCAATATAGGCCGGATCGTCAAAATAGGGTGCAACTGTGCGGGTTGTTGGTTGCCATCTCGGAGCTTTTAAGGCGCGGAACAACTGGTCGTTTGCGGTGGCGGTCGTGGCGCCTGCGTATTGCGGATAAAGCGGGAAAAACAGGATTTTCCGACAGCCATCATCCAGCATGGTTTGCACTTTTGATGTGGTCGAGGGGTTGCCATAGCGCATGCAAAAATCAACCTTGACCTGCGGACCATAAAGATCGGCCAGCCCGGCCGCGATTGCTACGGTCTGTGCCTTGGTAATTGTCAGCAGCGGGCTTTCGTCGGCATCGTTGTTCCAGATGGACCGATAGGCAGCACCTGATTTGAACGGGCGAGTCGACAGAATCACGGTTTGCAATAGCGGCTGCCATAACCACGGGGAATAATCGACAACACGGCGATCAGACAGAAATTCACTAAGATACCGGCGCATCGACCAATAGTCAGTCGCATCCGGCGTGCCCAGATTGGCCAGAATTACACCGATCTTTTCGGATTTTTCGGCTGGCTGTTGTGTGTCGGGGTCTGGCATCAACGGCTTTCGGTAAGGTCTATGGTTTGATCGGGATAGCTGTTTTGGCAGTCAGGTCAATCACCTGTCTTGCCTGTCGTGGGGGTTTCTGCGGTGCCCAGAGCATCGGCCAACCGCTGCTGCGCACTGCCCGGACGCAGAGGTTTTGGTTGTGACGCGGCCGGGGCCCAACCGGTCAGGAAAACCAGATCGAACGTAGCGTTGATGCCGTCCGCGCTGGCGAAGGATGTTTGGTAAAGCTCGCAGGCAAGGTTGAAAACATCGCGCCGGGCGGGTTCGCGGCGGCGTGCGGCCAGTGCGTTACTCTCGCCCATTGCGCGCAGGTCGCGCATCAGGTGGGTCATCGAATTGTAGGTGACGTTCTGGGTCAGGCTGTCAGCGACCGGCAGGGCAAAACCAGCCCGTTGCAACAGCCCGCCTAGGTCGCGGATTTCGGCCATTGG
>JAHRVD010000114.1 GCA_019090845.1 Marinosulfonomonas sp. | reverse complement strand
CGGTCATCCCGCCCATTTGCAAAGAACGCGGCATTGTTGGGATCTTCGTCCAGAAATGTCTCGAGAAACTCCTGACCGACCTCGTAGTTTTGCTGACTGATCGCCGGACCTATGACTGCGGCTATATCGGATCGTGTGGCACCCAAACCCTCCATCGCATCAAGCGTGGCCTCAAGCACGCCGTTCAACGCGCCCTTCCAGCCCGCGTGCGCGGCCCCAATCACGCCTGCAGAATGGTCGGCAAACAGAACCGGCTGGCAATCGGCGGTCAGGATGGTCAGGGCGACACCGGGCGTGCGTGTCACCATTGCATCGGCTTGGGGCGCATCAGCGGTGCCGGCAAAGGGAACGCTCAGGGCATGGGCGGAATGAACCTGATGCACTGCCGCCAATCTGTCGGGTGCGACCTGCATAGCATCAGCGACGCGCGCACGGTTTATCGCTATGACATCGGACTGGTCTGACGACCCCGTGCCACAATTCAGACCCTCGAAGATGCCAGTGGATGCACCGCCGCGGCGGGTGAAAAAGCCGTGCCGTGACGGGGCAAGCGTGTCTGCGGTGATGATTTCAAGCGTCATGGGTGAATCCGGGCGGTGGCAAAAGGTCATTTGGAAATACAGCAATAGCTTTGAACAGCGTCCCCATTTCATCCGGGTGCGTCAAGCGGCGATGCGCCGCGACATGGCTTTCAAGCGCTGCCCCGGTCAGGTTCGCAGCCAGATGTTGAGCGCGTTGCGCTATTCCAAGACGCTCTAGCAATACACCCTGAGGAACCAGATCGCTGACGCTGACCCCGTGTGCCGCTTTGGTCAGGTTTTCAAAATCCACATGTGCGCTCAGATCAGCCTGACCCGGATTTTCCAGCACCCCGACCGGCTGATGTTCGGCCACCGCCTGAAACGTATCGCCAAGCGAGCGCGGCTCGCCATAGTCCACGATAAGGGCCGCGCCGCCGCTGGTGCTGATCCTGTTCGCGATCTGAGCGATGATTGGCCCTGCGGCGGGGCAAACCTCGACGATGTCGCCGGGGGTGGTGTCGTCTAGCCGATGATCCAGCAATCCAATCGGCGCAGGTGCCGACAGCCCAAGCACAAGGTCATCGTTGTCCAGCCCAATCTGATGTTCGCGCCATCCCCGCGCATCGCGTGTGAACTGGCGGATTGGCAGCGCGTCAAAGAACTCGTTGGCGACCAGAAAAAGCGGAGCGTCGGGCAATGCGTCGATTGTATCCAACCATGTGACATCGTGGCCCTGCAATGTCGCGCGTTGAACTTTGCGCAGGCGTTTGGATACTTCGATCAGATGAATTTCCGCGCCATCGTGAAAACCCGGAATGTTAGCCGTCGCGCGCAGGATGTCTGCCATCAAGGTTCCGCGGCCCGGCCCGGCTTCGGCCAGAATAAACCGGTCTGGCTGACCCTGATCGATCCAGCATTGGGCCAGACTTAGGCCCAGCAACTCGCCAAACATCTGACTGATCTCGGGGGCGGTGGTGAAATCGCCCGCGACCCCAAAGACCGGGCGCGTTGTGTAGTAGCCGTGCTGCGGATGCATTAGGCATTCCGCCATATAGTCGGCGATGGAAATCGGGCCATTTTGGGCAATGCGACGGCGCAAAATCTCGCCAAGCGGGCTCATTGGCTGCGGCGTGCCCGGTAAATGACTGCAAGTCCGATCAGTATCATTGGCAGCGACAATAGCTGCCCCATCGACAAGCCCACTGCCCCGGTTCCAATCACATATCCCATTGGGTTGTCGGGTGTGATGAATTGCGCGTCTGCGCGACGAAAGAACTCGACCACAAAGCGTGCCGCGCCGTATCCGGCAAGGAACAGGCCAGTCGTTTGACCCGGAATTTTTAGCCACCCGCGCCGGTAAACCACCCACAGCAACACAGCGCCAAGAATCAGCCCCTCTAATGCAGCCTCATAGAGTTGCGAGGGGTGGCGGGCGCAAACACCCTGAACGGTGGGGCAATCCTGCGCATATCCGCCGGGGAATACCACCGCCCAAGGCGCGTCCGACGGGCGGCCCCACAGCTCTGCGTTGATGAAATTGGCGATCCGGCCAAGCAACAGCCCGACTGGTGCACTAAAGGCCAAGCAGTCGGCAATCGAGGGCACGTGCAGCGCATGCCGCCGCGCAAATAGCCAGACCGCCAGCACGACGCCCAAAAAACCGCCGTGAAAGGACATGCCGCCCTGCCAGACCATCGGGATTTCAATTGGATGAGACAAATAATAGGAGGGCTGATAAAACGCCACAAAGCCCAGCCGCCCACCCAGAATTATCCCCAGAATGATCCACGTCAGCAGGTCGTCCATCTGCACAGCGCTCATCGGAGCGGTATCATTGCGCCATAGGTGGGGCCGTTTCAGAGCCTGCAGGATCAACCGCCAGCCGATTAGAATTCCCGCTATATATGCCAGCGCATACCAGCGAAGGGCGAAGGTGAACCAGCCCAGATCAATCGAAAAAATGTCGGGGCCGATGTTTGGGAAAGGAATGGTAAATGCGAGCATGCGGGATGGATGGGTTTTGGGGCAGGGGAAGTCAACCTTGAGGTTTTCACGATCCGGCCCCATATAGTGATCTGTGCAATAAACCGGAGCGTTCAGATGCAATCGCGTAACAAAATCTTTGATGATATTTCGCAACTGATGACCAACGCTATGGGTGTTGCTCAGGGCGCCAAGGGCGAGGCCGAGAACACGATGAGCGGTTGGATTGACCGCTGGCTTGCGGATCGGGATTTTGTGACCCGCGAGGAATTTGATGCGGTGCGTGCGATGGCGCAAAAAGCGCGCCAAGAAAATGAGGCGTTAAAGACCCGTCTTGATGCGCTGGAAAGCGCACCCAGGAAAAAGCCCGCCAGCCGCGCTAAAAAGGGCTGAAGCCAGCCGCGCGCCCTGAAAATTAGTTAACAATCGTTAAGGCCTGTGGAGGACTCAGGGCGCTGCAATACTGCGCCGTCTGCCGTCAACCAAACTTTCATCCCCAAACTTCAAAAATATAGCTTTACAGGTGGTGGGTTTCATAACACCATATCTAGTAAGGACGGCGGGGAACAACGCCG
>JAHRVD010000113.1 GCA_019090845.1 Marinosulfonomonas sp. | reverse complement strand
TCCGGGCGCGGATCGAGGAGCTATGGGGTGCCAAATGCTGTGAAATGCTGGGTGGCACCGATCTGGGCGTGGCCTATTGGGCCGAGTGCGACGATCAGTCGGGCATGCATATGGTCAACATGGACCACATCATCACCGAACTTCTGGACAATGACGCCGGCAAGATCATCCCCTTCACCGACGGGGCCAAGGGCGAAATGGTTTATACCGCCATCGGACGCCAAGCCAGCCCGCTGGTCCGTTTCAAATCCGGCGATCATATCGAGGTTCTGGGCACGACATGTTCGTGCGGGCGCACCGGCCCAAAAATCCGCTGCGTCGGGCGCACCGATGATATGCTGATCGTACGCGGTGCCAATGTGTTCCCATCCGCGATCCAAAGCATCGTCACCGACATGGCGCCCGACACCAATGGCGTGATGCGGGTTCTGGCGGATTTTGCGGGCCACACCACACAAGGCGCGCTGAAGGTGATTGTCGAACGTGGCCCGAACCGTGATCCCGATCAGGATGCTGCTTTGAAACAAGACATCGAAAAACGTCTGCGCGACGCGCTGGTGTTCAAGGCCGACGTGCAAATCGTTGCCGCCGACACGTTTGAAAAACCGGGTGCAGCCAAGGTCGCGCTGACCCTCAGAAAAGACCCGAACCTGTCATGACACAGATAAAATCCACCCTCGATACCAATTCTGATGATTTCAGGGCCAATGATACGGCCTATCGCGCCAAAAATGCCGAGTTGCACAAGTTGCGCCTGCAACAGCGCATCGGTGGCCCAAAAAAGGCCCGCGAACGGCACGTTCAAAAGGGCAAGATGCTGCCGCGCGAACGGGTGGAACGCCTGATTGATCCGGGAACGCCATTTCTTGAACTGGGCGAGTTGGCGGGGCTGGATAAATACGACGGCGTGCCACCGGGTGCCGGAATTATCACCGGGATCGGGATGATCGAGGGTCGCCACTGTATGATCATCGCCAATGATGCCACCGTAAAGGGCGGCACCTATTTTGGCATGACGTGCAAAAAGCACGTGCGCGCCCAGAAAATCGCCTGGAACAACCGCCTGCCGGTTGTCACGCTGGTGGACAGCGGCGGCGCATTTCTGCCCGAACAGGCGTTCATTTTCCCCGATGAGGGGCAGTTTGGTTCGATCTTTCATCAGCAGGTCGGCATGTCGGGCGACGACGTGCCCCAAATTGCGGTGGTAATGGGCCCCTGCACGGCCGGTGGGGCCTATATCCCGGCGCTATGTGACGAGGTAGTGATCGTGCGCGGTCAGGGTTTCATGTATCTGGGCGGACCCGAACTGACCTTTGCAGCCACGGGCGAAAAGGTAGACGCCGAGAACCTTGGCGGCGGCAAAATGCATTCCTCTGTGTCCGGCGTGACCGATCATCTGGCCGAAGATGACGCCCACGCACTGGCAATCACCCGCGAAATCGTCAGCCATCTGGGTCAAGCCGCTGATCCCCGAAAAACACCGGTAACACCGGCCCCGCCCGCCTTTCCGGTCGAAGAAATCCACGGCATCGTCAGCCGTGATGTCAAGGTTCCGACCGACAACAAAGAGGTCCTTGCGCGCCTTCTGGACGACAGCGAATTTCATGAATTCAAACCGCTTTACGGCGACACGATCATGACCGGCTGGGGGCGCATCCACGGGCACGAAGTCGGCATTCTGGCTAATACCGGCGTGCTGTTCGTCGAAGCCGCCCTAAAGGCCACCCATTTCATCAGCCTGTGCGTGCAGCGCGACATTCCGCTGCTGTTTCTGGCGGATGTGAACGGTTTCATGGTCGGGCGCGAGGTCGAACAGGCCGGTATCGCCAAGGCAGGGGCCAAGATGATCACGGCTATGTCCTCGGCCCGGGTGCCGAAATTTACCGTTATCACCGGCGGCTCATATGGCGCCGGATATCTAGCCATGCTGGGGCGCCCATTTCAGCCCGATGCGATGTTTGCCTGGCCAACCGGACGCTCGGCGATCATGGGGCCAGATCAGGCCGCAAGCGTGCTGGCGCAGGTTCGCACCCAGATCAACGCTCGCGAAGGCACACAATGGTCGCCCGAGGAAGAAGAAGCCTTTAAGGCCCCGGTGCGCAAGGAATACGAGGATTTTCAGGGCGCTTACAATTTCGCCTCAAACCTCTGGATCGACAGTGTGATCGAACCGGGCGAAACACGTGATGTGATGGCGCTGATGCTTGATGTCGCCTCGCGCCGGCCAAAAGTAGATACAAATTTCGGGGTGTTTAGGTTCTGACATGGAAAAAGCCAACATCCACACTCTGCTCATCGCCAATCGGGGCGAAATTGCCTGCCGGATCGCGCGCAGCGCACGCACCTTGGGCATTACCCCCATTGGCGTGCATTCCCAGGCGGATGCAAACGCACGCCATGTGCGCGAAATCGGACGCTCGATCCTGATCGGCGCAGGCCCGGCATCGGAAAGCTATCTAAAAATCGACGCGGTTCTGGAAGCTGCGAAAAAGGCCGGTGCTGACGCCATCCATCCCGGTTACGGATTTCTGTCCGAGAACCCGGATTTTGCCAATGCGGTCGAGGCGGCGGGCATGATCTTTGTCGGGCCAACGGGCGAAACGCTGGATCGTTTCGGCGATAAGGCAAGCGCCAAGGACGCCGCAATCGCCGCCGGTGTGCCGGTGGTTTCGGGCGCGGTCGGGGCAAAATCCGATCCGGATGAAATCGCCCGCGAAGTGCTGTCCATGGGCCTGCCGGTGCTCCTAAAGGCGGTTGGCGGTGGTGGCGGGCGCGGCC
>JAHRVD010000112.1 GCA_019090845.1 Marinosulfonomonas sp. | reverse complement strand
CTTGACGACCTCTGCCATGACTTCGGGGCCGATACCGTCACCGGGAAGGATCAAAAGAGAGGGGTTGCTCATGGTATTTCCTTTAATGAAAACTGTCGCGCCCCGGCCTAAACTGCTGGTAAAGTGGGGTCAAGCGCCGGTCCATTTTGCCAGCCTATCTGCCAAAAGATCCCAGACCGCGCGGAACCGCAGGATTGTGGCAGTGCTTTAAGTGCAGCAAGCTAAACTGGTGATGGCTCTATTGCTGTTGCTGGGTATCAGAAAGGACAGGTTCACCTTTACCGATGACCCTTACATCCGTCAGGCCTGATGCCGGAGTTTGCGCCTTAGGGTGCGTCTACCAAGTAAGATCAACCCAGACCAAACCGTGCCAAGAAGATTTCGGGTCTCGGTCGCTTAGCATGCCAAAGTTTGGATCATCGGACGCGGGCCAAAAAACACCTGCATCCAGCACGTGAAAATCCGTTGAGGGAAGAACATAATCGACGCGTAAATTCCCCGGACCGTTGGTATCGCGCCAATCCGCCGTATCGAGCGCGGGCTTGCCGGAATGAGAGCGGTTGACGCCGCGTTGAACCACCGCAGCTTGGACTGCCCCGGCGCTGGTGGGTTTTGGGTCTTGTATCAGCGGATGGTTTATCAGGTCAGAAATGGTGCTGCGTATTCCCTGACCATCATTCGGATCAAGGTTGGCATCACCCACAATCACAAAATGATTGTTTGGGGCAGTTCCGGAAATTTGGCCATCCAGGTACTTTTGCCAGAATGATACCTCGTCCCGGTTTCGCCAGATGTTTCGATCATTTGCCCCCCCAAACGCTGGCGTCGATGCGTGGAAGGCGAGCAGACGCAATGTTGTTCCATCCGGTAATACTATCGGAACATCCCAGTGGCCTTTGGAAGACAAACGCTGAACATCCAGAATGTCAGGCATTCCGGCAACCGCCGAGACTTTGGGCAATGACGAACCCGGCACGTCACGCCACAAAAGCTGCGAGAAATCCTGAACCTGTTCCACGCTGATCGGATGCCGCGACAACAAAGCCATCCCGCCATATCCGGCGAATTTTCCATAGCCCTGCGCATCATCTGGGGTTGCAAGTCTTCCGTCGGCGTTCAGATCAAGCCCTGTTGCCAGTCCGGAGTTTGGTGGCAATGCAAACAAATGAGAATACGACGTGCCTGCATTCGTCAATACATCTGTGAAGGCCGTTAGTGCGACCAGATTTAAATCGAAGTCGAAGTTCGTTAGCAAAAGGACATCAGGTCCAACTGCAGCAATCACATTGATTGCCGCTGTTATCTGAGGATCACCGTCTTTCAATATATCACGCAAAAGCAATCCCGGGCCGTCGCGCTTTAGCCCAACATTAAATGTTGCCACGCGCAGAGTTTCACCTGCTGACGCAATTGAACCAAGACTAACTAGGATTAGAAATATCAGGTGACGGGCACGCCGTCGCGTTCTTCGGCCAACGCATATGTTTCGCGACGTTTGTCGGCAATCATCTCGGCTATCCGCGCCAGAGCGATCCCGCGCATAAACAAACTTGCCGGCAGAAATGCCCATGCAGAAACCGTCCAGATCAAAGATTGCGGATTGTCCAAAGTTACTGAACCAAAGACCACGCCAGCAGCTTTGACTGCCGCCGGGGTTAAGAATGGCAGCAGAAACCCTAACGCAATGTTAAACCGAGCGTCTCGTTCAAGCCTTTTCACAACATCTTTGCCTGCGGTTGGGTCAAATGTTGGCAAATTTATCCAGACATTGAATGTCCCGTGCGAAGCGGGCCAGTTTCGCAGCCGTAAAACGATCAGAAAGATTGCCAGCGTCAGCAATGATATCAGATAGCTCATTCCTGCCGCTGTGCGCACCAGAGAGATATGTTCGGGACTTGTGCTCTCGGGTAGCATCAGAACAACCAAACGAACCGGGCTGTATGGGAAATCAATAGCAAGCCCAATCAAGGCACCGATTGCTTCGACAAATTGGGTTAGGGTTGTTGGTTCAACGCGGCCACGCGAAATTACCGTCAGTAAGAACACCGTTGCAAATAATGAGATAAAGCGGATGCGATTAAATGGGGGGGCATCACGAAACTCGACAAGACCAGGGTATGCTGAAGCATATTCAAAGATAGTAAGGGCTGCGCCAAAAATGGCGACCAGCACGACGATCTGTTTTCCGTCAGCACTTACACCGGGCAACAGCAATGACGGCGTTGAAACTAACAACACCACCAACATTGCGCGAATAACCGCGCCTGAAAGACGTGAAATCACTGCCCCATATCCTCAAAATGGCCAGACGTGGTGCTATGCCGCGTCCTTGTTCCGTTTTGATCCTGCCAATTAAGGCAGGTTGCCTCATTCTTGCCCAATTTCTGCCTTCTTTCGCCCAGTCTCGCAAGTGTCTGGCAAGATTAACGAAATCAATGAGGCGAAATCGTGGAGAAACTGGTGCGGCTTTGCATCAACTTGGAAATGAAAAGGGGTCGCTCTACCCGAACGACCCCACATCTTGTGTATTGGCTGATTTTAGACCCAAGGGCGCGATGCGGCAGCCTGTTCTTCAAATTTTTCAATACTTGTGGATTTTTCCAAGGTCAGGTCGATGTCGTCGAGCCCATCCAGCAAGCATTGGCGTTTGAAAGGGTCAACTTCAAAGTTGATCGCAGTTCCATCTGACGTGGATACTTCCTGTTTCTCCAAATCAATTGTGATGCGCGCGTTCTCGCCTTTTTCGGCTTCCTTCATCAACAATTCGACCTGCTCTTTGGGCAGCACGATTGGCAATATCCCGTTCTGAAAGCAGTTGTTGAAGAATATGTCGGCAAAGCCCGTCGAAATCACGCATTTGACGCCAAAGTCCAACAACGCCCAAGGCGCATGTTCGCGGCTTGATCCGCAACCAAAGTTATCGCCTGCTACGATAACCTCGGCATTTCGATAAGCCGGTTGGTTAAGCACGAAATCCGGCACTTCATTGCCGTCCTTATCAAACCGCATTTCGTCAAACAGGTTAGCACCCAGACCCGAGCGTTTGACCGTTTTCAGAAACTGTTTTGGGATGATCATATCGGTGTCGATATTGACCAGCGGCATCGGCACAGCAACCCCGGTGATTGTTTGAAACTTATCCATTATATCATCTCCCGCACGTCGGTTAACCGACCGGTGATTGCAGCAGCTGCTGCCATTTCAGGTGACATCAGATGGGTCCGCCCGTCGCGGCCCTGACGTCCTTCAAAGTTGCGGTTTGACGTGGCTGCACAACGCTCGCCCGGTGCAAGTTGATCCGGGTTCATCGCCAGACACATCGAGCAGCCCGCAAGACGCCATTCAAATCCGGCATCCATAAAGATATCTGCCAGACCTTCTTCTTCAGCTTGGGCACGAACAAGCCCCGATCCGGGCACGACCATTGCGCGTATCCCGTCTTTGATCTTCTTGCCCTTCAGGATTGCAGCTGCTGCCCGAAGGTCCTCAATCCGTCCGTTCGTGCAGGAACCGATGAAAACCGTATCAACCGGAACCTCGGACAGCGGAGTGCCCGCCTTAAGGCCCATGTAATCCAATGCGCGCTGGACAGCGGCGACCTTGCCACCTTCAAAATCGCTGGCGGCTGGAACGACGCCGGTGATCGGCAGAACATCCTCGGGCGAGGTGCCCCAGGTAACGACCGGCGCAATATCTTCGCCCTTAAGGGTCAAAACCTTGTCGAAATGCGCATCATCGTCGGTGAAAAGTGTTTTCCACCACGCCAATGCGGTTTCCCATTGCGCACCTTTGGGAGCATGGGGCCGCCCCATCACATATTCAAACGTCTTTTCGTCCGGCGCGATCAGGCCAGCGCGTGCGCCGCCCTCAATTGCCATGTTGCAGACGGTCATCCGACCTTCCATCGACAGATCACGGATCGCTTCGCCGCAATATTCGATAACATAGCCGGTGCCGCCGGCCGCGCCGGTCGCGCCAACCACAGACAATGTGATGTCCTTGGCGGTTACACCTGGGCGCAGCTTGCCGGTGATTTCGACCTTCATGTTCTTGGATTTCTGTTGGATCAGTGTCTGCGTTGCCAGAACATGCTCGACTTCAGATGTGCCGATGCCATGTGCCAGTGAACCAAAAGCACCGTGGGTTGCTGTGTGGCTATCGCCGCAAACAACGGTCATGCCGGGCAATGTCCAGCCTTGCTCGGGGCCAACAATGTGCACGATCCCCTGACGGATGTCAGATACCGGATAATAATGGATGCCAAATTCGGCAGCGTTTTCGTCGAGTGTATCCAGCTGAACGCGGCTTTCTTCGTTTTCAACATGCTCCAGCCGGTCCGCGGTTGTCGGAACGTTATGGTCAGGCACCGCAATGGTGCGATCCGGTGCGCGTACCTTGCGCCCGGACAGTCGCAGGCCCTCGAAGGCTTGCGGACTGGTTACTTCGTGAACCAAATGGCGGTCGATATACAAAAGGCAGGTGCCGTCTTCGGCTTCTTGGATGACGTGTGCGTCCCAGATTTTATCGTAGAGTGTCTTGGGGGACATAGGTCCTCTCCCGTATTATTGAATTTGAATTTTGGTCAGGCAGTGTCGGCGCCCTCAGCGGCGTGCGAGCACTGACAGCGTCGCACCAAAAAACCGCCAAGGCAGGCGCGAACGGTCGTCCATGTCGAAAATGGGCTTCATACGCATTGAAATACAGGGCCTGACCCCATCTAGCAAGTGGCGGATTGTTCCATGTTGGATGCAGCGTTTGTCTTGGCAATGACTGTTCCCTTGCCATTGCCGTTTGGACCGTGGCAAAGTTTGAAAAAACAGAGGCACGATGGAACCTCAGACGCAAACTTTTACAGACCAGTTAACGGCGCTATTGGGCAGCCTGCAAGCTCCGTTTCAAAACCTGTTGCTTCCTTCCCGATTATATCAGGTAGGCATCCTGATTGGGTGCTTTTGTGCAGCCTACCTTCTCAGCCGATGGCTGGGTCCAAAATTCCGCGACTGGATGCGTACGCTGGAAGGCTGGCCAAAATGGCGTCTGAGGGTGTTGGTGGTTTTGCACCAACGATTGCAGTTGATCTTTTTCGTGATCTTTGCGTGGGTATCCAATGGGATAATGGCGCAAATGTTTATTTTTCCATCGCGCCGCTATCTCCTTTCACTTATTGCCACCATCGCGACCGCCTTGCTGCTGGCTGGGTTTGCCAGCCGACTTGTGCGCAACCGGTTCCTGCGCCGGATCGTTCGCTGGACGCTTTGGATCTACAATACGCTCTACTATTTGGGGCTTATTGATGCTGTATCGGGTTTCCTGGAAGGGTTAGCTGTCGAATTTGGTGATTTTCGCCTGTCGACACTTGCCATTCTCAAGGCGTTAGTTGTCACCGGTCTGCTGTTCACCCTTGCCCGGGTTGTCAGCACACAAACGACCCGGCGCATTCACGAGAACAAAGAAATCTCGCCATCAATGCGGGTGCTGGCCGTCAAAATGCTGCAGGTCGTTCTGTACGGTGCGGCGTTTTTTATTGGAATAAAGGCTGTTGGATTTGATCTTACCGGACTTGCTGTCTTGTCGGGTGCAATTGGTGTTGGCCTTGGCTTCGGTCTGCAAAAAGTAGTGTCTAACTTGGTGTCTGGCGTGATTATTCTGCTGGATAAATCTATCAAGCCCGGCGATGTCATATCGCTTGGCGAAACCTTTGGCTGGATCAATTCGCTGGGTGCGCGCTATGTTTCTGTTGTCACTCGCGATGGCCGTGAATACTTGATCCCGAACGAAGACCTGATTACGGGTCAAGTGGTCAACTGGTCCCATTCAAATGATTTCGTGCGGCTCGATATCCACTTTGGCACGGCCTACGGGGATGATCCTCACAGCGTCCGGGCGCTTGCAATCGAGGCTGCTAAATCTGTTGACAGGGTGCTGGCCTACCGCGCGCCTGTTTGCCATATAGTTGGATTCGGGGACAGTTCCGTGGATTATATACTGCGATTCTGGATAAAGGACCCTACTGGCGGTCTGACCAACATTCGCGGCAATGTATATTTGGCGCTTTGGGATACTTTTAAGAAAAATGACATTTCAGTTCCCTTCCCACAACGTGAAGTCCGCGTTTTGGAATCCGAAAAAACAGACCCTAATAAGGGATAAGTTATTTTCTGGGGAACCCTGTGGCGAAAATCCCGCTTTTGTGATGTGCTGCTATCGCCACCGCATTGAGAATTGTCCGAACCAATGCTACTTTTGAACCATTCAATGCGCTGAGGTATTTCAGTGCACCAGTCAAGGAGGACAATGTCCTGTCTCAAACGACCCATGCAGTCGGTGGAACGACTGCCCCGAAAGCGGCAATGACCAGACTTTCGAAGACCTCTTCAAGCGACGCTTTGCTTGAGCTTATTCTTGCAACATTGGATGACGATAAGGCCGAGGACGTGATCTCGATTGATTTGCGTGGCAAAACCGAGATTGCGGATTTCATGGTTGTCTGTTCAGGGCGCTCAACCCGGCAGGTTTCTTCGATGTCCGAAAAGCTGACCGACCGGCTGAAAAATGAACTTGGCATCATTTCCAAGGTCGAAGGAAAAGATCAGGGTGATTGGGTTTTGATCGACGCGGGTGATGTGATTGTTCATGTATTCCGCCCGGAAGTGCGCGAATTCTATCAGCTTGAAAAAATGTGGATGGCTCCGGGGCAGGCGTCGGAAGAGGCCTGATGCGGGTTCAGATCTGTGCTGTTGGCCGCATGCGGGCAGGGCCCGAGCGCGCGCTTGTTGACGACTATCTGACCCGATTTGACCGCACCGGCCGCGCACTTGGGCTTGGCCCGGGCACGCTTATTGAAGTGGAAGACAAAAAGGGTGGCGGCATGATGGGCGAGGCGCCATTGCTGGCCAACGCCACACCACCCGGCGCACTTATCTGCGTGTTGGATGAGCGGGGCAAAACAAAGACGTCGCCCGAGTTTGCCGCCATGCTTGCAAGTTGGCGTGACGACGGGCGTCGGGATCTGGCGTTTGTTATTGGTGGTGCCGATGGCATTGCACCGGACTTGCGGGCAGGCGCAGATTTTGCGCTGTCGCTGGGCAAAATGGTCTGGCCGCATATGTTGGCGCGGGCGATGCTTTGTGAACAGCTGTATCGGGCGGCCAGCATTCTTGCCAACAGCCCCTACCACCGCGCCTGATGTCTTGGGCAACAATTTCGATCGACCCGGTTCCGTCCGGCCCCGCACCGCGCTAGAACCGAGCTGCAAATCATGAGGCCACAAATGCGCACACCCAAACCTGTTATTCTGTGTATCCTTGATGGCTGGGGGCAGCGCGACGATCCTACAGCAAATGCGCCGGTCCTTGCCCGCACGCCGACGTTTGACAATATTATGGCCACCTGTCCGCATGCGACGTTGACGACCCATGGTCCGCAGGTTGGCCTGCCCGACGGGCAGATGGGCAATTCCGAGGTCGGTCACACAAATATTGGTGCCGGCCGGATCGTCCCGATGGATCTGGGTATGATTGATCTGGCTATCGAAGATGGCTCTTATTCCAAAAACCCGGCGTTGGTGGGGTTCATTGATACGTTGAAGGTGTCTGGCGGTGCCGCGCATTTGATGGGCCTTGTCTCGGATGGGGGCGTTCATGGGCATATCGATCATATTCTGGCTACAGCGCGGATCATTGGAGCGGCCGGGGTGCCGGTTGTTATTCACGCCATCACCGACGGGCGCGACGTTGCGCCGAAATCCGGTGCCGGGTTTATAACAAAGTTACAGGCTGAATTGCCTAAGAATGCCAAAATAGGCACTGTTATTGGCCGATATTACGCGATGGACCGTGACAACCGCTGGGATCGGGTTCGTTTGGCCTATGACGCTATTGTTCTGGG
>JAHRVD010000111.1 GCA_019090845.1 Marinosulfonomonas sp. | reverse complement strand
GGTCGGTCTTCTATACAGGTGGAACCCCTGCCTCGGGAGGCGTTCCGGCCCAACCTGCCAGCGGCACCGAATTTTATGGCTCGGTGCAATTCGTCGGCAACAATGTCTTTGCCAACCGCGATACCATCAGCGTCGCTCTGCGTTTCGCAGATACCGCAACTTCTGACCTTATACTTCTGGATGCCTACGACAGGTTTCAGTTTCAAACCGGTCTGCGTTTAAAACCCCGCCTTCGGGTCGGGTATCGCGAATTGGCCTCGGGTGGCCAGGAATTATTCGCCGTATCCACACTGAATGCGACATACAAACTCAACGATCAAACCGATTTCGAAATCGAGATCGGCAGTCGGGTGTCCAACCTGTCAACTCCATCATTTGCAGAAGAATCCAATGAGCTGTTCCTGACATTGGGCGTCAATCGTCAATTTTGATCTGCAGTCTTACCGCTGAATTACCGGATTAACTCGACAAGGTCCGTGTGGCCGGCGGCAAGCGCAATATCGACTGCGCGTTCACGCCTTTTGTTACGCAGACCAGTATCAGCACCGCGTTTCACCAGCAATTCACACATGGCGCGGCGGCCGTATTTTGAGGCCAGCATCAATGCCGAGTATCCATCGCGATTCCGGTGATCGATGTCGGCCCCGGCTTTCAGTATTTCCCTTGCAACATTTGGCAGACCGCGCGTTGCCGCAATAAGGAGCGCTGTATTACCCGACGAGGTTTCAAGATTTGTATTGGCACCCGCCTGAACCAGTACGAGGGCAACAGCCTCATGCGCCCCGTTTATTGCAGTAAGCAGCGCTGATAACCCGCCGGCATCCGTGCTGTCAGGATTGAACCCGTTTTCGATCAGGAACCTGACAACCTCGGCATTGCCGGACTGGGCTGCGTGCCAGATCGCGTCTCGTTCATGTTGATCCTGAAAATCCAGGGCTACCCCGGCCGCCTGAAATGCCAAAAGGTCTTTGACACCGCAGCGTTTCAGGGCCGTGGACAGGACGTCCGGCGTAACGCCCTGCGACCCGACTTGTCCGTGGGACTGCAACAGGATGCGGCCAAGGTCGCAATGACCTGCCATGAACGCGTGCTCTGTCGCGCTAAGGCCTTCGTTGTCACGCACTCGCACCTGCGCACCGGCCGCCAGCAAAAGCCCCGCAGTATCTGCCCGACCGTTCTTTGCAGCATGGATCAGCGCCGTCATGCCTTTCGCGTCGTTAGCGGCAATGTGTACACCGGCCTCCATCAGAACCGTAACCGCCTTCCCGTGATCTGCGGCGGCTGCAAGCATGAGGGGTGTTCGTCCCTCTGCGTCGCGCACGTCCAGCGTTTCGCCCGCCTCGACCATGCGCTTCAATACCCTGACTTCGCCACGGGCTGCTGCCTCAAGAACCGGCTGATTGCCCTGCGCCTTGGCAATATCGGACGACTGTATCCGTACGGGAGCAGGATTGGTCTGGCGCTCGGGGGCTTGCGGCTTGAGAACGCCGGTCATCACAGCGACAAGCGCCTCGGTGGCACCGGCGTGGCCAGCCTCGGCCGCCTTCGCCATCCAGGCCTTTGCGTCAGCGGCGCTCGCCTCCACGCCGCGTCCTGATAAATACATTCGGCCAAGGCTGAACTGCGCTTCCATGTTGCCAAGCATTGCCGAGCGATGCGTCAGCTCGAAGGCGCGTTCATTATCACGTCCGACCCCGTCGCCGATGCGATAGAGTGTTGCTAAAAGGTAGAGCGCCTCGCTGTCATCAGATAGTTCCGGTGCAGAAAGCAACTTTGCCGCCTGCTCAAAGTCTCGCGCCCGCAGGGCTGTCCGGGCGCCAGCGACGGTCGCGGGTCCGGATTTGGGCACTGGCTCTGAAGAGGGCGGGGCCGCCGCAGCTGATCCAGCTTCGTGAGCAACATTTGCCTGCGAACGGTCCGCATCCAAGCGGGTCAGCGCGGCTACAGATGGTTCCGGCGGCGCTTGGTATTGCAGATCATCCATCGAGGCGGCGCTTGGCTCGGGCAGCATCGGTTCAGGCGCGGCCGTCTCCGTCACCGCTTTGGCTTGAAGGTTCAGATCCGGTTCATCTTTGATTTCGACCGGTTGCAGTTGGGAGCCCGCCTGTGTTCCGGCAGCTTCAACCAAGTCACCGGCATCCGGCGCGGACTGGTTCAGGAATGCGTTTACCCCGCCAACGGCCACGAAGGCTGCGATCATCCATATTGCCAGAACCTTGATGTTACGCTCTTCCATACTTCGTCTCCACCTCGATGCCGACGGATTTCAGAAAACCTGTCGGCAGGATGCCCCCCGCACAAATGATGACTGCGTCGTTTTCGCTGTCGAAGCGTTCTCCACCCTGTTCCAGAGTGACGCCCGATCGGTTGATCTCACACAAATTTGACGACATCAGGACCGTTATGCGATCCGATGCCTGCAACTCTTCCAACTTTTTTCGATTTTTCAGTTTCGCGCGGGAAAAATTGTCGTTCCGGTACGAAATCTGGACCTTGGTGGCGGGCTCTTCAGCAATCGATATTGCCGCTTCCAGAGCGGAATCGCCGCCGCCAACAACAAGAACTTTCTGACCACTATATTGCGCAGGGTCGACCAGCCGATAAACAACCTTGCTGAGTTCCTCGCCCGGAACGTCTAGTTTTCGCGGGGTTCCACGGCGCCCCATTGCCAACAGCACGGCCGAAGTTTCAAATATGCCCTGTGAGGTTTGAACACTGAACCCGCCGGCCTTCGGCGTGATAGTTTCCACCCTGTTCCCGAACGAAATTTTAAGCCCGGTCTTAGCCACCACGTCCTCCCAGAACGCGAGCAGCGTTTCTTTGCTGGTCTCGCGAAATTTCATCTTTCCAACTAGCGGAAGTTCCGCCGGTGCCGTCATGACAAGCTTGGCGCGCGGGAAATGTGCAACGGTGCCGCCAAGGCTGTCCTGCTCCAGCGTGAGAAAGTGAAGCCCT
>JAHRVD010000110.1 GCA_019090845.1 Marinosulfonomonas sp. | reverse complement strand
GCGCTTCGATCAGAAGAGGCACCAGCAAGAAGCCGGCGATGGCGGTTTCAACCGGGTGGGAATAAAACTGTCGCGAGAGCACCGGAAACCTTACGGCTATGAATAGGCCCACAAAAATGCCCAGCGCGGCCAATACCTTGTCATAGAATGGAGCCGTATCCTGCAGACGCCCCTGAATGGAATAGGCCAGTAATACAAAGCCAATCGCAAACCCCATGATCAGGGCTATAAATTGCTCGGTATATAGCTGCAGAGACCCCAGTAAATTGATACCGTTGGCAGCCATGAACAAAGCAATAGCCGCCACGGAAAATGACAGGGCAGACAGGATGGTGTTTTTATCGGTCATTTTCAATTCTAGCCACTGAATTACAGAAGAGGGCGCAGTTTATTGCGCCCTCTCTTTTATCACGATCGGCGCAAAGCGCCCATATTATCAATTTTTCATCAAGCCGGCTTCTTTGAAGAACTTGACAGCGCCGGGGTGATACTCGACCCCGTAATCCCGTGCCAGATTGGCCGGATCATATGCGCGCCAAAGTGGTGAAGTTGCCTTTAGCTCTTCGGTGTTTTCAAAGATGGTCTTTACGACATTGTAAACGGTTTCATCGTCGACGTGATTACCGACAAATATTGTTTGCGTGTAGTGCTGGGTGTTTGTTGGCTCGATCACGCCAACCAGCTTTTCTGAGGGCTCGACCGGAGCAATCGTAGAGCCGGGCAATGCCGCATCAACATCCGCGCTGGCGATTAGCGGAATAAAGCGAATGCCGCCTTTGACGACAGAATTCATTTCTTTTACCGCGCCAGATCCTACACCAGCAATAACGGCATCGACTTCGCCCGCTTTGAACGCAGCCCAGCTTTTGGGAAGCGATGCAACGGTCACCCCGTCCACATCGTCATAGCTGATGCCAGCACTTCCCAGAAATGCATCCCAGAAAGCAACAAACAAAGGAGAGCTGCCATATCCGGTCGGAATACGTTTGCCTTTTAGATCGGCCAAAGTTTTAATTCCGGACTCGTTTGAAACCATGATACCGGTCACAAACGGCACAAGAACGCCGACCAAACGCAGGTTGTCGTGGACGTTTCCGTCAGACAGGCCCGTGCCATTTTTGGCCATTGAATACTGCATGATATTGGCCACGCCAAAATCAACTTTACCCAAATCTACAGCATCGACATACTGTTGCGAGCCGCTCATTTTCTGCGGCCGCATTTGAACTTCTGAATGCGAAGATACCGCACTGGCAACTGCCGCGGCAATCTGCGCTACAGCACCGCCTTTGGTGCTGCCAAGGCTAACGGTTTCAGCATTTGCAATCGAAGCGCCGGCAAATATTGTCGCTGTCGCGATCGCTGCAAGTGTTGTTTTGATTTTCATTATTTCTCTCCCTAGTTTGCGTCGCGCTATGTAGGCGAAGTATCAATTAAATGGCAACATGTTTATCAAATTTCCCATGCAGACATGGCCATAGCTACCGCGATGCCTCAGGCGGTTTTGCCCTCGGAACTGCCCACTCTAAAGCGAGAAAAAGACGGTTTCCTCATCCCCCTGCAAGGCCAGATTCCAATGCCATTCGCCCGGAACCGTCTTGCTCTTACGCGCCATCAGTGTTGGCTGGCGACCCGGCTCAATTGAATTCAGTAGCGGGTCTTCGTCATTTGTGCTTTGGCCGTCAAAATATATCCTTGAGATCAGGCGGCGCACGATGCCCCGCGCAAAAAAGGCAACATTGATGTGTGGGGCCTGGAATGTGTTGCCCTGCCCCGGCACACGACCGGGGATGATCGTATTCACGACGAACCTGTTGTCTTTATCGATCACTATGCGCCCGAAATTGCTGAAGTTGGCGTCACGTTCCTGACCTCGATCATCGTCCGGGTGATCGAACGAACCAAAGCTGTCGGCCTGCCACAGTTCAAACATTCCATCAGGTACCAGATCACCGTTGCCATCGGTCACCGTGATAACAAGCCGGATACGCTCGCCCTTGCTGGACGCATCGGCCATGTTTTCGCCGCCCTCCCACGGCAAAGCTTCGTGAAAGAATGGGCCAACGGTTTGCCAAACAGATTCAGTGGCCATGATCGCCCTCCTCAAACGGGGTCTGTGCGCGACCGCGCAGCACAATGTCAAATCGGTACGCCAAACCAATTTCATGGTCAGTCAACGAATAGTCGAAATTCGACATCAGCTTGTCGCGATGCGCTTCTGGCACCTGCAGATAGATCGGATCGTAGGGCAACATTGGATCGCCCGGAAAATACATCTGGGTCACCAACCGGGTCACAAAACTTGGCCCGAACAATGAAAAGTGGATATGAGCGGGACGCCATGCGTTGTCGTGATTGGCCCAGGGGTAGCGACCCGGGATGATCGTAATAAACCTGTACCAACCATCGTCATCTGTCAGGGCACGTCCGCCGCCGGTGAAGTTCGGGTCCAGCGGCACATCGCGGGTATCCAGCGGGTGAACATAACGGCCCGCCGCATTGGCTTGCCATATCTCGACCAGAGTATTGC
>JAHRVD010000109.1 GCA_019090845.1 Marinosulfonomonas sp. | reverse complement strand
GCAACATGTATTGTTCTTGGCTGACAGCATTACCCGGTTTGCGGATGCGCATCGCGAGGTGGCTCTGGCGACCGGTGAACCAGCAACGCTGCGCGGGTATCCCCCATCAACGGCGCATGAGATCACAGCACTTTGCGAACGTGCGGGAACTGGTTTTGGCTTTACGGGCGACATAACGGCTGTTTTCAGCGTTCTTGTTGCCGGTTCGGATATGGATGAACCGGTCGCAGATATATTGCGCGGGGTTCTGGACGGGCATGTTGTTTTGGATCGCAGCATTGCCGAGCGTGGACGTTTTCCGTCAATCGACTTGCTGCGATCTGTTTCCCGATCTCTGCCGCTTGCAGCAAGTGAACAGGAAAACGAACTGATTAGGCGTGCTCGCAAACTTTTGGGAAGTTATGAGCAAAACCAGATGATGATCCGTGCCGGGCTATATACGATTGGTACCGACGTTGAAATCGACGAAGCAATAGCAGTTTGGTCAAAACTGGATGGTTTTATCGCTGCTAACGAACCCGCCGGAATTCTGGAAAGTTTTGCGCGGCTCGCTGGTTGCATGTCTGAAAATTTACCGGATATGGCTGAGAATATTCCCGCCTAGAAATGATAATTAGCCAGTGTAAACGATGTTCACTGGCCCACATTCTGCAATAACGTTAAGGCCAGCGAAGCAGATGACGTTGCGGCGACGGAGTTTGCCGCCTCAGCGCGAACAAGAAATCTGCGTACCAACCACTCTTGTTTTTCTGGGTCGGAAAACTGCTGCACCGAGCTGTCGCCCAGCACTTTGTCGGCTTTTTCGCGAAACTCCAACAACTGACGGTCAAGGTCCAACCCCGAAACTGCCGAAGGCATACCCAAAGCAGATTCAAATACACGGCGCAGGGGCGGGTTACCCATAACAAGGAACCAATACCCATCATCCGTGGTGTCAGTCGCCAACAGATTTTCCAGCTCTCTTTCAACACCAAGCGCCAGCCTAAGGTCTTCGTCCTGTTCGCCAATCCTAAGTTCAAACTCCTGATCTTGAAATGCAGTAATGACTTCCTCTGGAAAATCCGAAAGCTGCGTATTTGCGATAGAAAAATCGCCAAACCCGAATGCCTTGGACATTGCCAGATACCGCTTGTCTGACAGGCGGTTGCCCAGAGCATCTTCGTCGATCGTTCCTTCTTCCAGAACTGACTTAATGAAGAACGTGTTTCCAATATCGTCGTGCAACCCAAACGCGCCAAGGGCTATGCTCAACAGGCGGCGATCCGAAACCAAATCAGATGCGGTTTTAGCATTCGCAATGTTGTCGCGAAAATAGTCAGTGTCACGCTTCATCTGGGCAGTTTCTGACAAGACCTCTTGTTGGTCCTCTTTGGTGCGGCTCAAAAATGCCCAACCGGAATATCCGGAAGAAAGAACAATCGGCTGAAAGCTCATGAAAGTTGCGCCGCCATCAATCGTTCCTCACGTGGCAGCAAACTGCGAAGTGCCTTCATCGCCAAATAGTATTGAGCATCAAGGACTGCATCGGTGGCATCAGACAATAAAACCCGGCTATCCAAATCGGTCAATACCTGGCTGAGTTGCTCAATTCCGCGCAGCAGTTGCATTTTTGCGTCCTCCGCTTTTGCGTCGCCTGACAGCACCAACTGCGCGATATAGCAGACGCGGCGCACCGGTGTGTTTACCTCTTCCGGATGGATAGCGTCGCGCAGGCGTAGGATGTTCGCGTTTGGCGTCACAATCGACAAGCGACTGCGCCGGTCGCCATTTTCGATAACTGCGCCATTAACCAAAATTCGCTCTCTTGGTCCGAGTTTCAAAACCAGACCGCTCATGTTGCAGCCCTACCTTGACGTAGGCCGCGCATTACAGATGTGTTTACGTCAATAAGTGGCGCTGGATCCGCCTTACCCGCTATGACGAGCGAAGTGTGTTTCTGGGTAAATTCCGCAAGATAGAACAACTGAGCGCGCAATTGGCTCGGCAGGCCATTTTCTGCATCTGCGACGTCAACAGCAAGTAATGTCCAGAGTTTCCTGTTTTCGTGCAGTGCCGAGATAAATGCAGGGTAGTCGGATTTTTCCGATGCAGCCTTAAGTGCGTGAGTGACGCGGGAAAACACATCATATTCCGTGCCACGTTCTGTTCTTACTGGCGCGCTGGAAGACGTATAGGCCGTTTGAGCCATGTTGAAAGCGTTCACTTTGGGTCCTTCCTATGACCAAATTAATGGGCGTTTTGCTCATGTAAATGTGGGCGCCATTGTTGGGGCGCCCACACTGACTATCTTACCGGAACAGCGACAAGATCGACTGTGGTGACTGGTTCGCGATCGACAGGGATTGAACGCCAAGCTGCTGTTGCACTTGCAGCGCCTGCAAGCGAGCCGAAGCTTCTTCCATGTCAGCGTCGATGAGCGTCCCGATACCTGTCTTCAGAGAATCGGTCAGCTTGCCAATGAAATCGCTCTGAATTTCGATGCGCCCCTGTGCGGAACCAAATTCTGCCGCAGAGTCGATCGAGTTGCTGATCAGAGTTTCGATATTCGAAAGGGCAGCATCCGCCCCGGCATTAGTTGTGACGTCGACAGCGTCCAACCCAAACAACCCGCCCGATGCGGTACCGCCAGCAGCACCAGCTCGTGCGAGGGACTGTGACGAAGCTCCGTCGTTATCAACTTTTAGTTGCCACTGGCCAGAAGAGTTCTGGGTAACCTGGGTTGATAGGTCGGTGATTGTGCCGCCGTCGACTGCGGCTTTCAGGCCCTTGGCAACATCTTCAAATGTTTCACCTTTACCGGCAACATATGTGAAGGCGTTGCTGCCGACCGTCACCTGATATCCATCGCCTTCCGCAACATTCGCCGATCCAGAGAATGATAGCGTCTCTGCACGTTCAGCAATTGTCGCTGCCGATGCGGTGGCACCGGTGGAAGACAAACTTACGTCTTCAAATGCCCGCGTGGATGTCAGCGTAATCACATTTGTCGAAACGCTGGCCGTCACGCCGACGATGCCAAGAGCATTGAGTGCACCGGAAACCAGCGAAGCGGCTGCATCCTGGTCACCGGACAGGTCACCCGCAGAATAGCTAAGGGTGGCGCCGCCAACGCTGATCGACATAGTATTATCGCTCATGTCGGCATCAGTTGCGATTGTAATCGTTGCTGTATTGCCCGCATTTGTGGCCGCGGCTGCACTAAGGGTAGCATTTGCTGACAAGTCAGTGCCTGTGCCAAGAGCACCGGCAGATGTCGACATATCCTGCCTTGAAATTGTAATATTGCTGGCAGTCACCGATCCATCACTAGCCCGGTCAAGTGAAGACAGAATATTTACGTCTTCAGTTCCTTTCAAAAGGTTCAGACCATTGAATTGTGCGGCATTCACAACCGATGTGATTTGATCGCGAAGCGTCGAAATATCTGTCTGAATCTTGCTGCGGTCGACATTTTCTTCTTGTGCGGCAACGATCTTGCCTTTGATGTCAGTCAGCAGGTCAGTAATCGTCTCGGCGCCCTGCCGGGCAACGGCAACCGTCGATTCACCAAGCCCGAGGCTTTCGGAAATGCCCTTGTAGCCTTTCACATCAGATTCCATCACTTTCGAAATGGCCCAGATTGATGAGTTATCTTTAGCACTGGCCACCTTCAGGCCGGTCGAAATTTCGCCCTGCGTCGTATTTAGGTTCGAGTTGATAGATTTCAGCGTTTGAAGTGCCACCATGGCGCTTCTGTTTGTCAGAATACTGGACATTTATAATTCCTTCAGTCGAGGACGCTTTTGCGCCAAATTGAAATAGCCCCCAATGAAACGGGGTTAGTGAATGTCATTCTGACGGATACGGAAACATGGCAATTCGCCAGCCGTGCCACCCCTCAGGGCGCAGG
>JAHRVD010000108.1 GCA_019090845.1 Marinosulfonomonas sp. | reverse complement strand
TGGTATGTCAGGCCGGATGCATGTGTCCGGCGATGCGACGGCGCAGTTTTATCAACCCCACGGCGCGATCCAAAAACATGACCATGTTGTTTTGGACATGCAAAATGGCGCCCGGATCACGTTCAACGACGCGCGCCGTTTCGGAGCTATGGATCTGGCACCGACAGCGGCGCTTGATGCACATTGGCTGCTGGCGAAACTGGGGCCGGAACCCTTGGGCAATGATTTCAGCGAACCATATCTGATTGACCGTCTGAAAGGCCGGAACACGCCGATCAAGACTGCGTTGCTGGATCAGAAAATCGTGGCCGGTCTGGGCAATATTTACGTATGCGAAGTGCTGCACCGCGCCGGGATGTCGCCCAAGCGAAAGGCTGGACAGATCGCCAGGGAACGGATCGGTGCGCTTGTCCCGATCATCCGAAATGTGTTGTCAGAAGCAATCGAGGCGGGCGGGTCATCTTTGCGCGATCACCGTCAAACCAACGGTGAGCTGGGCTATTTTCAGCATAACTTTCGCGCCTACGATCGGGAAAACCAACCCTGTGCCACGTCCGGGTGTGAGGGTAAGATACGCCGAATCGTTCAGTCCGGACGCTCAACATTCTACTGCACGCAATGCCAAAGATGACTTGATTGTGCGTTCAGGGCTGTTAGGAATCGCCGTCAGTTGAAACAAATGGGACGCCCTCACATGGCCTATAAGACAATTATCGTCGAGATCGCAGACGACGTCGCGCTGATCCGGCTTAACCGTCCGGATGCTATGAATGCCCTTAACTCGGAATTGTTGGGCGAATTATGCGACGCGCTGAAAGACGCCGACAACAGCGACAAGGTGCGCGCGATCGTCTTGACCGGCTCGGAAAAAGCGTTTGCAGCGGGTGCTGACATCAAGGAAATGGCCGACCAGTCGTTTGTCGATGTTACCCGGTCCCAATTGTTCGCATTTGCCTGCGACGGAATTACATCTGTTCGCAAGCCGGTGATTGCCGCTGTTTCTGGCTATGCGCTGGGCGGTGGCTGCGAGCTGGCGATGATGTGCGATTTCATTGTTGCGTCCGACACCGCCAAATTCGGACAACCCGAGATCAACCTTGGTGTTATCGCCGGAATGGGCGGATCACAGCGGCTTGCGCGATCCATCGGCAAGTCCAAAGCGATGGATATGAACCTGACAGGTCGGTTCATGGATGCGGATGAAGCCGAGCGTTCAGGCCTTGTCAGTCGTATATTCCCTGCCAAGAAACTGGTGAAGGAGGCCTTGGGAATTGCCCAGAAGATTGCCGAGAAATCTAAGATTTCGGCAGCAGTTGCCAAAGAAGCGGTGAACCGCAGTTATGAAACAACGCTTGCCGAAGGTTTGTTGTTTGAACGGCGATCATTCTACGCGCTTTTTGCGACCGAAGATCAAAAAGAGGGCATGCAGGCCTTTCAGGAGAAACGGCAACCTCAGTTTCGCGACAAGTAAGACGTAAAACTTGGCTTTACCCAGTTGACTTGACGCCGACTCGGGCCTAGAAGCGCGACTTCAGATTTACACCACCATAAAAGTGGAAAGATACCGCATGGCCAATACGGCACAATCTAAAAAACGCGCCAGACAGAACGAACGTCGTTTTGCTGTTAACAAAGCACGTCGTTCCCGCATCCGCACTTTCCTGCGTATTGTGGAAGAAGCGATTACGTCGGGCGACCAAAAAGCCGCTGCAGAGGCGCTTCGCGCGGCCCAGCCAGAATTGATGCGCGGTGTGAGCCGGGGCATTCTGCACAAGAACACGGCTTCACGTAAAATTTCGCGTCTTTCGTCACGGGTCAAAGCGATCGCCTGACGTTCTACCGACAGAATCATTGAAAAAGCGCGCCTTCGGGCGCGTTTTTTTATTTTTGGACTGTGGTAATTTCGCGCCGGGAATTTCGGGATTCAAGGCGGTTACAAGATTCGGTGTCACAATGGTTTGAGTCAATAGTAAAGGTCTGTTGCGATGTGCTCGGACTGCTTGCTAGCTTTGCCAAGCGATTCACACCGTCTTGGGGGACACTCGATGAGCACAGGCAGCGTTCAGCGCGTTGAAGAGGTTATGCCCGCCGATGCATGGGCAATCCTAAAATCCGAAAGTGATGCCCGTCTTATCGACGTCAGGACACAGGCAGAATGGGATTTTGTCGGCGTTCCTGACCTTTCAGAAATTGGCCAAACGTTGATTTGTGTCCAATGGGCCAGTTTCCCGGGAATGTCTGCCAACACGCATTTTGTAGAAATGGTTATGGATGAACTGGGGGCCGGGCCGTGCGGGAAACTTCTGTTTCTATGTCGCTCGGGTGTTCGATCCATGCATGCTGCTGAAGCAATCACTGGCCACCTGTCTGCAAAAGGTTTGGCGTGTGAGTGCATTAATGTTGCCGAAGGGTTCGAAGGTAACATGGATTACGATGGGCACCGTGGAAATCGCAATGGGTGGAAAAACCGGGGGCTGGCATGGCGCCAGTCCTGATATTTGAAAATATAAAAACGGATTAAGGCGAATGACTGAGGACACCTGGGGACAAGTGCAGGACGAGTTGCTCAAATCGGTTGGGCTAAATAACTATAAAAATTGGATAGAACCGCTTGAATTCAAGAATTTGAAAAATGGTGTTGCGACTTTTGTTGTTCCGACCATTTTCATGGGAAACTGGGTTTCACGCCATTTTGGCGAGCAAATCCACCATCACCTGATCAACGTCGGCGCGGACGTAAGCCGTGTAGAATTTATGGTTCCGAAACAGAAAAAGAAAAAGTCCAAAAAGCAGGGCAAGCCAAAACAGGCATCTGCTTTGGCACAAAACGGGGTTGATGACGATTTGCCCGGGGCCCCGTTGGATGCGCGGTTTACGTTCGACAGTTTTGTCGTTGGCAAGCCAAATGAACTGGCCCACGCGGCGGCGCGTCGTGTCGCAGAGGGCGATACCGTCGCCTTTAACCCACTGTTTCTTTATGGCGGTGTCGGGCTGGGCAAGACTCATCTGATGCACGCAATGGCATGGGAACTGAAAAAGAAGCGCCCGGAACTGCGCATCGTCTATCTTTCGGCCGAACAATTCATGTATCGGTTTGTTCAGGCGTTGCGCGAAAAGCAGATGATGGATTTCAAACAGCTGTTCCGCTCGGTCGATGTTCTGATGGTTGATGACGTTCAATTCATAGCTGGCAAAGACAGCACTCAGGAAGAATTTTTTCATACTTTCAATGCCTTGGTTGACCAGAACAAGCAAATTATCATTTCTGCCGACCGCGCGCCGGTCGAAATTAAAGACCTCGAAGAGCGCATTAAGTCCCGGTTGCAATGTGGTTTGGTCGTTGATCTGCATCCAACTGATTACGAATTACGACTTGGTGTTCTGCTACAGAAGGTTGAACAATACCGACTGCAATATCCCGGCCTTGTCATTTCGGACGGCGTTCTGGAGTTTCTGGCGCACCGTATTTCCACCAATGTGCGCGTGCTGGAAGGCGCGCTTATGCGCCTGTTCGCATTTGCATCACTGGTAGGGCGGGAAATTACGCTGGAGCTGGCGCAGGACTGTCTTGCAGATATCCTGCGTGCGTCGGACCGGAAGGTTACGGTCGAGGAAATCCAGCGCAAAGTCAGCGATCACTACAATATTCGCTTTTCTGACATCATCGGCCCCAAGCGTGTGCGCATTATCGCGCGCCCTCGACAGGTGGCAATGTATCTGGCCAAACAGTTAACGACCCGCAGCTTGCCCGAGATTGGGCGTCGTTTTGGCGGTCGCGACCACACAACGGTCATGCATGGTGTTCGTCGGATTGAAGAACTGAAGGGGCATGATAATCAGATCGCGGAGGATCTCGAACTGCTGCGTCGTGCGCTAGAAGCGTGATCTGATTGCTTGACGCCTGATTGCGTTCAGCCGACATTTCAAAATAGCTATTGAGCCGGGCGGTGAATGGGGTACATTCGCCGCCCCGACATATGCAGGAGTGGGACATGAAAATCAGCATTGAACGCAGCGAATTGCTCAAGGCTGTTGGACAGGCACAATCTGTTGTCGAACGCCGCAATACTATTCCAATTCTTGCGAATGTTTTGATTGAGGCTGACAGCAGTAACGCGACCTTCCGGGCGACCGATCTGGATATTGAGGTGATCGACAAAGCGCCCGCGCAAGTCGAACGGGCCGGGGCCACGACCGTTTCTGCCGTTACACTGCACGAAATTGTCCGCAAGCTGCCTGACGGCGCACTTGTTACGCTGACCGATGACGGTGCCTCTGGTCGCATTACGGTCGAAGCCGGGCGCTCAAATTTTTCACTTGCGACACTGCCGAAAGAAGATTTTCCGGTTATGGCGTCATCGGAATATGAGACAAACTTTTCCATTCCTGCGCCGGTCCTTCGGCGTTTGTTTGATAAATCCAAATTCGCGATCTCGACCGAGGAAACCCGCTATTACCTGAACGGTGTCTATTTGCACGTAGCAGCCGGCGAATCTGGTCAGATGTTGCGCTGTGTTGCCACCGATGGGCACCGGCTTGCGCGTATTGATGCGCCGCTGCCTGAAGGCGCAGATGGTATGCCCGGTGTGATTGTTCCGCGCAAAACTGTCGGCGAGTTGCGCAAACTGCTGGACGATGATGACGCGACAATCGCAGTGTCCGTTTCTGAAACCAAGATCCGCTTTGCGACACCGGCAATCACCCTAACCTCCAAAGTTATTGATGGAACCTTTCCCGACTACACTCGCGTCATTCCGCAGGGGAACACCCGTAAACTGGAAGTTGACGCTGCCGAATTTGCAAAGGCCGTGGATCGCGTTGCAACCGTGTCATCGGAACGGTCGCGCGCGGTGAAACTGGTGCTGGACGAAGACCGGCTGGTGCTATCAGTAAACGCCCCGGAAAGCGGCGCCGCCGAGGAAGAATTGGGCGTGGCCTATTCCGACGAACCACTGGAAATCGGGTTCAATGCCAAATACTTGCTGGAAATTGCCAGTCAGGTGGATCGCGAAAATGCCGTGTTCCTTTTCAATTCTTCGGGCGACCCGACCTTGATGCGTGAAGGCAATGACGACTCCGCGATTTACGTCGTTATGCCGATGCGTGTGTAACGCTGGCCAGACCCGGGAATTTCATCTGCGGTAAGCCAGTGCTTGCCAGTAAGAAGGGTCAGTGATGACCGCCCTTGCCCTGAATGAACTGACCCTTTCGCATTTTCGCTCGCACAAACACGCGCGTCTTGAACTTGACGGCCGTCCTGTGGCCATTTTTGGCGCGAACGGAGCAGGCAAGACAAATATCCTCGAGGCGATATCCCTGTTGTCGCCGGGCCGCGGTCTACGTCGCGCCAGCGCCGACGAAATGGCCCGACAACCCGAAGCGCTTGGCTGGAAAATCACTGGCGTTTTGCGCAGCCTGCATCAGCTGCATGAAGTCGAAACGACGTCCCAGCCCGAGACATCGCGGCAGGTGCGAATTGACGGTAAATCTGCGACCCAGACGGCCCTTGGGCGGATAGCCCGTATCCTGTGGCTGGTCCCGGCGATGGACCGTCTGTGGATCGAAGGCGCGGACGGGCGGCGAAGGTTCCTGGATCGTATGACTCTGAGTTTCGAGCCGACCCACGGTGATGCCACGCTGACCTATGAAAAGGCGATGCGCGAACGCAACCGCCTGTTGAAGGATCAGGTCCGCGATCCGGCTTGGTATGGAGCGGTTGAGGGGCAGATGGCCAAGGCAGGGGCTGCTATCGTGCAGAACCGCTCCGAGGCGCTGTTGCGCGTCGCTGCGGCGCAAGAGGGCGCGCAAACCGCCTTTCCCGCCGCCGCGCTTACGATCACCGGCCCGGACGATGGGCCAATTCCGTCCACGCAGGCTGATCTGGCCGAGGCATTTGCAGACAATCGGCAGCGCGACCTATACGCCGGGCGCACCCTGATTGGCCCACATCGCGCCGATCTTGGCGCCATTTATGCAGCCAAAGGCGTTGACGCTAAACAATGTTCAACCGGCGAGCAGAAAGCCCTGCTTATTTCGCTGATCTTGGCCAATGCGCGCGCGCTTGCGGACGATTTCGGCGCGCCGCCGCTGCTGTTGCTCGATGAGATCGCCGCGCATCTTGATGCCGACCGCCGGGCGGCCCTTTATGATGAGATTTGCGCACTGGGAGCACAGGCTTGGATGACGGGAACCGGGCCAGAGTTGTTTGCCGATCTCGGAGACAGGGCCCAGCGCATCAAAATAAGTGAGCATAACGGCACATCCAAAATTGCGACGTGCTAAATTATGGATAACATGGAACGCTGAATGACGATCACTGCCTGGGAGCTGCTGATTTATGCCGGTGCGCTGGCGATTCTGTTCCTTACACCGGGGCCGGTTTGGGTTGCCCTTACTGCACGCACACTGGCGGGTGGCTTTCATGCGGCATGGCCGCTTGCGTTGGGCGTAGTCGTGGGCGACATCCTGTGGCCGTTTCTGGCGATACTGGGTGTGACATGGGTGGTATCGGTTTTTGCTGGCTTCATGATCGCCCTGCGCTGGGTGGCCTGCGTGATATTTTTAGCCATGGGCATCATGATAATCCGCAATGCGAGCAAGACGATAGCCACCGACAGCCGTTTGACACTCCCCGGAACCTGGGCCGGATTTGCGGCCGGCGTTGCGGTAATTCTTGGCAACCCAAAAGCAATCCTGTTCTACATGGGCGTCCTTCCGGGATTTTTTGATCTAACGGCGCTGACTTGGCCAGACGTCGCGGCAATCGCGACACTTTCAGCGATTGTACCGCTTTTGGGAAACCTTTTAATGGCTCTGTTCATCGACAAAGCCCGGCAACTTATGACGTCGCCCAGGGCGCTGCGCAGAACCAACCTGACAGCCGGATCGCTGTTGATCTTTGTGGGCTTGGTGATCCCATTCGTCTGAGGCTGAATTTTGTGGGGTGCTCGTGACATCCCCCCCCAGATATTGTATAAAACGCCGAAATTATGAAGGATGGCAAGCATGGCCGAAGACGCCCCGCAGCCCGAAGAATACGGCGCTGAATCTATCAAGGTTCTCAAAGGCTTAGAAGCTGTTCGAAAGCGTCCCGGCATGTATATCGGGGACACGGATGATGGCTCTGGTCTGCACCATATGGTGTATGAGGTCGTGGACAACGGAATTGACGAGGCTCTTGCAGGTCACGCGGATGCCGTGACGGTGACAATTCACGCCGATGCAAGCGTTTCGGTCAGCGACAACGGGCGCGGTATTCCGGTTGGCATTCATGAAGAAGAAGGCGTGTCAGCAGCCGAGGTCATCATGACCCAGCTGCATGCAGGCGGCAAATTCGACCAGAATTCGTACAAGGTGTCGGGCGGCCTGCATGGGGTGGGTGTTTCGGTTGTGAATGCGCTGTCTGACTGGCTGGAATTGCGTATTTGGCGTGAGGGCAAAGAACATGTGGCGCGGTTCGAACATGGGGATACTGTTGAACACCTGAAGGTCGTCGGTGACGCAGATGGGCGTAAGGGGACCGAAGTTCGGTTTATGGCCAGTCTGGACACGTTTTCGAACCGGGATTTCGTGTTTAAGACGCTTGAAAACCGCCTGCGCGAACTGGCGTTCCTGAATTCCGGTGTGCGGATCATCCTGCGCGATGAACGCCCTGCCGAGGCGATGGAATCAGTGCTGTATTATGACGGAGGCGTGCGTGAATTCGTCCGCTATCTGGACCGTTCAAAAACCCCGATGCTGGATGAACCGATTTTTTTCGCTGGCGAAAAAGACGGCATCACAGTCGAGGTCGCGATGTGGTGGAACGACAGCTATCATGAAAATGTGCTGCCTTTTACCAACAATATTCCCCAGCGCGATGGCGGCACACATCTGGCTGGATTTCGCGGTGCCCTGACCCGGACGATGAACCTTTATGCCGGATCCTCTGGTCTGGCCAAAAAGGAAAAGATCAACTTTACCGGCGACGACGCGCGCGAAGGGTTAACCTGTGTGCTGTCGGTCAAGGTGCCAGATCCCAAGTTCAGCAGCCAGACAAAAGACAAGCTGGTCAGCTCCGAGGTGCGCCCGGCCGTCGAAGGTCTGATGAATGAAAAACTGGGCGAGTGGTTTGAAGAGCATCCCACCGAAGCCCGAATGATTGTCGGCAAAATCGTCGAGGCGGCCTTGGCGCGCGAAGCGGCCCGCAAGGCGCGCGAAATGACACGCAAAAAATCGGCGCTCGATATCGCTTCACTGCCGGGTAAACTGGCCGACTGTCAGGAACGTGATCCCGCCAAACGAGAGCTGTTTCTGGTGGAAGGGGACTCGGCTGGCGGTTCTGCCAAGCAGGGTCGTTCGCGCCATAATCAGGCAGTCCTGCCGCTGCGCGGAAAAATCCTGAATGTGGAACGGGCGCGGTTTGACCGGATGCTTGGCAGTCAGGAAATCGGCACGCTGATTACAGCACTTGGAACGGGCATTGGGCGCGACGAATTCGACATTTCGAAACTGCGCTACCACAAGGTTATCATCATGACGGATGCGGACGTTGATGGCGCCCATATCCGCACGCTGCTGCTGACCTTTTTCTTCCGCCAGATGCCCGAACTGATAGAAGGCGGGTTCCTTTATATTGCGCAACCACCGCTTTACAAAGTATCGCGCGGCAAGTCCGAAGTTTATCTGAAAGACCAGCCTGCTTTGGATGATTACCTTGTCCAGCAAGGTGTCGACGGCGCGGTGCTAAGGCTAAAATCAGGCGAAGAAATTGCCGGAAAAGACCTTG
>JAHRVD010000107.1 GCA_019090845.1 Marinosulfonomonas sp. | reverse complement strand
TTCGCGGCCCATCACCTCTTTTTCGAGCAAGACGCCCGTTGGCCCCGAAGCATCGGCGAACTGCCCCAGCCCGTCAAAAACATAGGCGAAAGTATTACGATAGGTATCGACCTTGAGCGTTTTGCGCAGGCCAGCCGGGACGAAAACGTCAAGATAAAGCGGGTCAGCTGCAATCCCATCCACTGGGCCATGTTTGCCCCAGAACTCGCCAATCACGACCTTCACGCGCGTTCCATCGTCATCAATGACCTCGGGAATTTCTGTACCGTGTACATCCTGATACCGCGGGGCTGTCATTTTGAGACTGGCAGGCAGGTTCGCCCACAGCTGGAATCCGTGCATCTGGCCCTGTGCGTTTCCGGAAGGCATTTCCTGATGCATGATCCCGGATCCGGCAGTCATCCACTGGACATCCCCAGCCCCCAACGTGCCACTGTTGCCAAGGCTGTCACCGTGTTGAACCGTACCACTTAGAACATAGGTGATCGTCTCGATGCCTCGATGCGGGTGCCACGGAAAGCCGTCGCGATAGTATTCTGGGTTCTCGTTACGGAAATCATCGAACAATAGGAAGGGATCGAACTTCTTCGGATTATGAAACCCGAAAGCGCGGTGCAGGTGCACGCCAGCCCCTTCGATGGTTGGCTTGGCAGGTGTTGTTGAAATAGCGGGTCTGAGTGACATGAGGAATATCCTTTTCCTTGGCCTAATAGGCGGGTCAGACGGTTACAGCCGACCCGCTTTCCTGTTTGCCTTCGTGCCTATCCGGCTTTGCGATTGTCCAGTGAATAGGCCCCTGGTCCGTTAGCGAACAGGAACAGAAATCCACCGGCGATCGCGACGTTTTTCATGAAGTTCGTCATCTCGGCCTGATTAGCCAAATCACTGTGGAAGAGCAGGGCCGACAAGACGCTGAAGCCTGCCAATGCCAGCGCCATCCGGCGGGTCTGCCAGCCGACGATGATTGCGATACCGCCAATGACCTCTGCGATGATAACCAATGGCAGAAGTGCGCCGGGAACACCAAAGGCGTTCATGTACCCGGCAAACATGCCGTAGTCGAAGATTTTGCTCATGCCAAACATTACGAAGATGAGGGCGATAAGGACGCGCCCAACAGGCATTGCGAGTGGTTGAAGCTGTGACATTGGATATTCCTTTTGTTTGTGTTTTCGTGCTGAGTCGGTATTTAGGCTGTTCTATTGTTTGGGGTAAGCTACATTAAATAGATCGAATCGTTCTAATTTGGAGAACAAAAAAAATGGGACAGATCGAAGACCTTCGCCTCTTTGCAAAAGTTGTCGAAAACCGAAGCATCTCAAAAGCAGCCGACAAGTTACATATCGCAAAATCGGCCGTCAGCCGGCGTCTACATCTTCTGGAAGAAAGATACGGTACCCGGCTTGTGGATCGCTCTCCGGGCGTGTGGGAAATAACCGCAACGGGTCGCGAACTTTACCAGCGTGCGGCTAGGGTGGTGAGCGAAGTTGACGAGATTGAAGGGGACTTCACCGAAACGGCACAAATCATCGCCGGTCCTCTGGTTGTATCGGTTCCGCATGACTATGGTATTACGCAACTCAACCCAGCACTCATCGGATTCAAGGCGCGATTTCCTGAAATCCAGTTGATGATAGATTTTGACGATCGCACCGTCGATCTCGCGCGCGAAAACTACGACTTTGCAATCCGCATCACGTCACATTTGACCGACGGTGTTGTGGCGAGCGAGATCGGAACAACCCGACATAAACTATGTGCTAGCCCCACCTATCTTTCAGCCAAGGGAACACCGGAATCTCTTCCCGACCTCCATAATCATTCTTTGTTGAATTTCGGAACTACCCGGCGCGCATCGTGGGATTTCGTCAACCAAAATGGAAAGCGTGTGACGATTGGGTTTCAACCATCGCTAAATTCAAATAGTGGAGAATTCCTGTTGAAGGCCGCAGTGGGCGGCTTGGGTTTGGTCAGGTTGCCGGATTTCATATTGGCTCCGTCAATCGCATCAGGCGATTTGGTCTCGATCCTCCCAAACCTGACGGTACCTGACTGGAGCATATATCTTGCGCATGCCGAACATCGTCGCTTTAATCGCAGAATGCGCCTGTTTTCCGAAGAAATGAAGAATGCTTGTTCCTCGGGCGAGAATTCGCCTTTTGGCAATAGTTAGTTCCGAGCTTGAGAATGGGCATTGTCAGACAAAACTGACTTGAGGCGAGCAGGTGGTTGGGTAGCCTTATTGGATGACAAAACGCAGCCCATTCCGTTACTTCAAGACGAGCCCCGAAATCATCCGCCTGGCGGTGATGATGTACGTCCGTTTTCCACTGTCGCTTCGCAACGTCGAAGACCTTTTGCACGAACGTGGCATCGATATCAGCCATGAGACGGTTCGGTTCTGGTGGAACCGATTTGGCCCTATGTTTGCCTCCGAAATCAGGCGAAACCGGATCAGCCGGATGCGTGCCTATTCGAACTGGCAGTGGCATCTGGACGAGATTTTCGTAAAGATTAACGGCGAAACGCATGACTTATGGCGGGCAGTGGATCACGAAGGTCAAGTGCTAGAAAGCTACGTCACGAAACGCAGGGATCGCAAAGCAGCATTGAAATTCCTCAGAAAAACAATGAAACGATATGGTCGACCACATGTCATCGTGACTGATCTTCTGCGGTCTTACGGCGCCGCGATGAAGGTCATCGGCAACGAAGACAAACAGGAAACTGGCCGCTGGCTGAATAACCGTGCTGAGAATTCACACTTGCCTTTTCGACGACGAGAACGCGCCATGCTGCGCTTCCGGCGGATGCGACGTTAGCAGAAGTTCGTTTCCGTTCACGCCTCAGTCTGCAACCACTTCAACAAGTAGCGCCACCTTTACTTACGAGACAATTTCACACTAAACTCGACCGCCTCTTGCCGAGTGGAGTCAACTGGGCGTGGCATTGGGGGCAGCTTCGCTGTCTTTGCAGAGACTGGTTCGCATTTGTCTGAC
>JAHRVD010000106.1 GCA_019090845.1 Marinosulfonomonas sp. | reverse complement strand
GTGCGCGCGGCAAGTGCGCTGGCGGCATCGGCATAAGCATCGGCCACAGCGACCAGCCGGGCATTCGCCGTCTGTCCAATGCTGTGCGCATGCACCTGACCAATCCGGCCACATCCAAGAATTCCGATATTTAACATATGTTTATCCTTGTCCCGGCGCGCCGAATGCGCGGATCACTTTGCGCGTTGCGGCAACCACGGGATCATGTGTTTCCTTCAGGATCGAGACCCTGTCAAAGCGGTCCGGGTCGGCGTTTACGGATCTGCGCAGGGCTTGCCCAAATGCCATCCGAAGCTCGGTTCCGATGTTGAATTTACAGACCTTGCTGCCTGTTGCCAGCATTTTCCGCTGCGCCACCGGCACGCCAGAGCCGCCGTGAATGACCAAAGGCAGGCTAGTTTCGGCCTCGATCGCGCGGATCCTTGTTATGTCCAGCCCGCCTTGGCGGTCTTGCTGCAAATGCACGTTGCCAACAGATATCGCCATCGCATCGACACCGCTTTGGCGGGCAAATTCTGCGGCCTCGGCGGGGTCGGTTCCGGCAGATGCTTCACCGCCGGAATAGCCGACAAAGCCAATCTCACCCTCGCAGGAAATTCCTGCGGCGTGAGCCATTTGGGCAATCGCTGCGGTTTCTTCAATGTTCTGGGCCAGCGGTTTGCGCGAACCATCATACATCAGCGAGGTAAAGCCACTGTCCAGCGCCTGTTTGCATTCCTGCATCGTATAGCCGTGGTCCAGATGCGCCACGACCGGCACGCTGGCATTTTCGCCCAGATGGCGGAACATTTTGCCCAGCACCGGCAGCGGCGTATGTTCGCGACAACTTGGCCCGGCCTGCAGGATCACCGGGACATTTTCGGCCTCGGCGGCGGCGACATAGGCGCGCATATCTTCCCAGCCCAGACACACCAGACCACCAACGGCGTAACCACCCGCCAGCGCTGGCTGCAAAACCTGAGCAAGGGTGGCAATCGTCATTTGAACTTTGCCACCATGTCTTTGATACCGGGGATGGTTTCAACCTGACCGGCATGGGTTGGTTGGAAATACTGGATCAGCGAGCGCTGGCTAAAGCCGCCCAGAATGGTGAAATAATACATCTCATAGCCCGGCAGAACCGCGCAGGGGTGATAGCCGCTATCCAGACAAATCGTCGAGCCATCAACGATGTGATAGGCATCCCCCGGTTCATTATCCACCCGCTGCAACATTTGAACGCCAGAGCCGTAGTTAGGGCGAAAGCGAAAGTTATAGGTTTCATCGTGACGGGTTTCGTCAGGCAGGCGGTCGGTGTCATGCTTGTGGCTGGGAAAGCCAGACCAGCCACCCTGCCCCACGGTATAAAGCTCGCTCACCAGCAGGCGGCCGACCTTGCCGTGTTGTTGCTGGCCAAGAATGTGCTTGATCTTGCGATGCGTCTTGGTGTCGTCAGAGCCGTATTGCACAAAATCAATACCCTTGCCGCGCACATCGAAAGGCTCCAGAACCTTGTCGTATTTCGCGCCAGCCACGAAAACTTCGGCTGCACCCGAAAGACAAACCATTGTGGCCTTGGCCCCGACCGGCACATAGACACCCTCTGGTTCGCCGTCCCACACATCCACACCGCGATTTCCAAGGGCCGGAAAATCTACTCCCTCGACCGAAACATCAACGCTACCCGTGGCCGGCACGATGCAGGTTTCAAAACCCGGCACCTGATATTCAAATGCCTCGCCTTTTTTCAGTTTGACGATGTTAAGGTAGTTCAGCGGAACGCAGTCGTTATCGGGTGCAACGATTGGTTCGTTTTTGTTGTCATAGGGGGCGATGTGCATGGCGTTAACCTTTCATGGTGTCGTTGGTCCGGGGTGGGTGGCCAGAAATTCGTGCAGGATTTCGGGGGTCGGCATGGCCTGCGAACAGCCAACCTTCGACACGACGATCGCCGCTGAAGCCGAGCCGTGCAGCACCGCCGTTTTCAGCGGCAACCCTGCGGCAAAGGACGAGATGAACGTGCCCATAAAGGCGTCGCCCGCGCCGGTCGGTTTCAGTGCTGTGACCGGGTAGATGCCGGTGCGAAATTCGTTTTCGGGGGTGATGGTGATCGCGCCCAGTTCGCCCATTTTGTAGACAACGATGCAAGCTGTGGATTTGGCCAGATCGCGGGCCTTGGCAAGGCCTTGATCCTTAGAGCCAGCCATGAAACCAAATTCATCGTCATTTCCCACGATAATATCACTCATCGCGCCGGCACGGGAATAAACCTCGGCGGCAACCTTTGGCGATGGCCATGAATAGGGGCGATAATCCACGTCGAATATGATCGGAATTCCAGCCGCGCGGGCCAGATCAAATGCGTGGAAGGTGGCGCTGCGCGACGGCTCTGCGGCAAATACCGTGCCCGCCGTGATCAATGCGCCAAAAGAAGCATAGTCAACGGCGCTCACATCCTGCCGGGTCATTTCAAAATCCGCCGCGCCGTTGCGGTAGATCACCGACTGGTGGTCCTCTACCCGGCTTTCATAGAGCGCCAGCGAGTTGCGCGCTTCGCCGCCAACCGATCTGACGTGATGCGCGTTAATGCCAAAATCCGCCAGTCGGTTCAAACAATAGCGCCC
>JAHRVD010000105.1 GCA_019090845.1 Marinosulfonomonas sp. | reverse complement strand
CCGGGATCGACGCCGCCGTGGCCGGGGTCGAGCACCACAACCAACGGGCTGTTCCCGGTTTGCCGGTGTTTGGGCGTTGCGGTTGCAAGACTTGCCGACGGCTGGCCATATAATGCCCCCGCCGGGGCGCCTGCATTTTGGCCGAAATCTGTGGCGCTGGTGGGGTGCAAACGAACACTTACAACCACGCTTTGGTCAGGGTGCGTGACCAGTTGGGCACTTGTCAGCGCCATTGGCTGGCTTAGTTCCAGCACCATCCGGGTCCAACCGGGGCGAAACACCCCGGCGCGCAAACCAACCACGCTGGCGGCCTGATCGAATTTTTTGGGCTGCAACCCGGACCAGTTCAGCTCGTTGAAATCAATCACCATGCGATATGGCTTGGTCAGGGTGAAAATTCGGTAAGGCACGCCTTGCGTCATGGACAGTTGCAGATCAACGCCATCGGCGTCCTCGATCAGGTGGGACTGGTCAGGAATAATGCGGGCCAGTGCACTTAGGTCCCGGGCCACTCCACCAGTTGCGCCCAACATCAGCCCGGCCAAAAGGATCACGATTATTCTGCTCATACACGCCATTCGGTCTGTTTTTTTCAGTATAGCCGCTCTGGGAATCGCTGGGAATGCAATTTCGCGCCTGAAACCGGTTTGGCAGCGGAATTTGCGCCCACAACGATCACGATCCGGGGATTATGACAACAGAGCCTTGTTGTATCGCCCTACTGTTTCGTATTCTCTTTCATAAGGTTAATGGCACGTGCGCGGTGCCTGCGACTGTGTTATGGGCAGAAATCCCGCAGATGCGGACTAGAATTCAAGAGGCCGAAATGAAACGTTTTCTATTATTCGTCATAGCCACGCTGTGCCTGTCGGCACCAATCGCCGCTTTGGACATTTCGACCATGAGCGATACCGAACGCCAGGCGTTTGGTCAGGAAATTCGGGCTTACCTGCTGGAAAATCCCGAAGTCCTGATGGAAGCGATCGCAGTTCTGGAACAACGCCAGAAACAGGCGCAGACGGCCGATGACTTTACACTGATCGCAACCAATGCTCAGGCTCTGTTTGATGATCAAAACTCTTATCTTGGCGGCAACCCGGACGGTGATGTAACGGTCGTTGAATTTCTTGATTACCGGTGCGGATATTGCAAACGCGCCCACCCCGAAGTCTCCGAGCTGATAAATTCCGACGGCAATATCCGCTATATCGTTAAAGAGTTTCCAATTCTGGGTGAGCAATCGGTTCTGGCGTCTCGTTTTGCCATTTCGACGTTGCAGAATGTCGGCCCCGAAGCTTACGCCAAGGTGCATGACTCGCTGATGACTTTTCGCGGCGATATTTCACAATCATCGCTGAAACGTCTGGCCAAATCGCTTGATCTGGACGCCGAGCTGATAATTGAGGCGATGGACAGCGAGGATATTTCTGCAATCATCAGCGAGAACCGCGCCCTTGCACAGCGGATGCAAATAACCGGTACGCCAAGTTTCATCATGGGCGCGCAGATGGTGCGGGGCTATGTGCCGCTGGACGGGATGCGCAATATTGTGGCAGCGTCACGCCAGAAATAATCAGCGCCGACCACGAATTTTTACCGAATATTAGCACTCGCAGAAGCCGCGTTGCCGGTTTCAGATCGCTGCCGCGTCGATCTTTTCTAACTCATGGGCACGTTGCTCGACCTGCTCGACAATATGATCAATCATCGCGTCATTGCTAAGCTTATGGCTTTGTTTGCCCGCCAGATAGACCATGCCAGCACCCGCACCGCCGCCGGTAAAACCGATGTCGGTCATCAGCGCCTCGCCCGGCCCGTTCACGACACAGCCGATAATCGACAGACTCATCGGTGTCTTGATATGGGCCAGACGATCCTCAAGTTTTTCGACAGTCTTGATAACGTCAAAACCCTGACGCGCGCAGGACGGGCAGGAAATGATGTTCACGCCGCGATGGCGCAGCCCGAGAGATTTCAGGATTTCATAAGCAACTTTCACCTCTTCCACCGGATCGGCGGACAGGCTGACGCGGATCGTGTCGCCGATCCCGGCCCACAGCAGATTACCAAGGCCAACGGCGGATTTAACCGTTCCTGTGGTCAGACCGCCTGCTTCGGTGATGCCCAGATGGATCGGCGCGTCGGTGGCCTCGGCGATACCCTGATACGCGGCGGCAGCAAGGAAAACGTCGGACGCTTTGACGCTGATTTTGTATTCGTGAAAATCATTGTCTTCAAGAATGCGGATGTGGTCCAGGCCACTTTCAACCATCGCCGCCGGGCAAGGCTCGCCATATTTTTCCAACAGGTGCTTTTCCAGACTGCCCGCGTTGACGCCAATACGGATTGAACAGCCGTGGTCCTTGGCGGCCTGAATAACCTCGCGCACACGTTCCTTCGCGCCGATGTTGCCGGGGTTGATCCGCAGGCAGGCTGCCCCGGCCTCGGCCGCTTCGATTGCACGCCGGTAATGGAAATGAATATCGGCAATGATCGGCACCGGGCTGTTTGCAACAATTTCCCTAAGCGCCACAGTCGAGGCCTGATCCGGTGTCGAAATACGCACTATATCGGCGCCCGCTTCGGTTGCGGCGTTCACCTGCGCCAGCGTGGCGGCAACATCGGAACTGTCGGTATTGGTCATCGTCTGAACGGCAATTGGCGCATCGCCACCGATTGGCACTGGGCCAACAAAAATCTGGCGCGATTTTCGCCGCTCGATATTGCGCCACGGTCGGATTGGGTTGTGTGTCATGGGGTGGTTGTCCGATTTCTGGGCATGTTGGGTTCAGATAAACATCAGAACCGACGCTGACAACCGGAACCGGATGTCTGGGCAAACCGAACGGGCACGAAGCGCCGCTATTGCGAAGCCTCGGCCACTGCAACAAAGCGCGCCAGATCATTGTCCTTTGACAGATCGGCCACAGAATACCCGGAAACCACCGCATCATGGCTAAGCACCACGTTCTTGACCACACTTGGCCCCGCACCCACGGGCCCATAGGTTTTGCCGCCGACGGAAAAATACAGCGAGCCAGCGTTGCCGGCGCGCAGCATCGGCGGCTCGGCTGAATTGGGCAAAATATATTGCTCACCAGCATCAAGGATTTTTTCAAACAGCACCGTGCCATCACCCGCCCGCACCCGCACCCATGATGGGCGCACCGCAAACAACTTAACCTCAAGCGCACCGGCGGCCACAACCTGAACCGGGTTAACCGGGGCGACCGGTTGTTCGGGTGCATCAATCTGTGCCGCAGCGACCAGTTCAGGTAATTCCATGGTCCCCGCCAATGCCCCGCCGATGGCTGGGTCCAGCGTCGCGATCGGCCCGTCGCGCGCCACCAGAACCGGAATATCCAGCGCTTCGGGGCGATAAAGCCTGTCCAATGCATCCGCCGTGGGTATCTGAAACCCCGAATTTTCGCCCGCCGCAGCAACCACCGAGGCATTTGCCTGCAAAACATCGACCTGCGACGTGACACCGGGAGATTGATCCACCGGTGCGAACTGAACCTTCTGAACTTCCTGAAACAATGACCAGCCACCATAGCCAACCACCCCGATCAGCAAAGCCACAACCAGCGTCGAGCCAACGGCTGTCGGTTCAACCCGTGAAAACAGCCCCTCACCGGCCGGAATAAACGCCGCCGTCGGTTCCTTGAAAGGATCGCGCACAGCGCTGGTCGGAGATTTCACAACGACGTTGTGTCTGGCCGATGCCTCGGGTGCCATGCCGTGCGAGGTGGCAAAAGCGCCTTCTTCGCAGAACCGTGAATAGGCCCATTCAGGGTCCAGCCCCAGATACCGCGCGTAAGAGCGCACATAACCTGCAATGAACCCTTGCGTGTCAAACGCCGAAGGATCGGCATTCTCGATGGCAGATATATATGTGGCTTTGATTTTAAGATCGCGCTGAACGTCGAGCAGCGATTTGCCCATTGTGGCACGCTCGCCGCGCATCACGTCACCAAGGCGCAATTCAAAATCGTCAAAGCCCTTCGGCTTTGCCTTTTCTTCAACAGGTGGAGGTTGCCTCCGACCTATCATGCGCCATGCCTCATATTTGTCCCGCGCCCCCACGCACTGACGAATCGTTCTATCGTCAGCGTATTGGTAAAAAGGTTACCACAGTGCAAGCAAGATTACACAATTTACCGGATCAGGCAGAAAGCTCAGCGCGATTCAGCGCACAATGGGACCAAAGCTTGTCCAGCGCGCCTACCAATGCATCAATTTCGCCCGGTCCGTGAACCGGCGATGGGGTAAAGCGCAACCGCTCCGTGCCGCGGGGAACAGTGGGGAAATTGATCGGCTGAACATAGATGCCGTATTCTTCCAGCAGCATGTCGGACAATTGTTTGCAATGCACCGGATCGCCCACATGCAGCGGAACGATATGGCTGCCATGATCAATGATCGGCAGGCCCAGCCCTTTCAGGCGCATTTTCAGGGTGCGCGCCTGTGACTGATGCACATCGCGCAATTCCTGATGGGTTTTCAGATACCGCACCGACGCCGCCGCACCAGCCGCAACTGCCGGGGGCAGCGAGGTGGTGAAAATGAAACCCGGCGCATAGGATCGGATCGCATCGCAAATCCGCGCCGAGCTGGCGATATAGCCGCCCATCACGCCGTAAGCCTTGCCAAGCGTTCCGTTGATAATATCAAGGCGCCCCATCAGACCATCACGTTCAGCCACACCGCCACCGCGGGGGCCATACATGCCAACGGCGTGCACCTCATCCAGATAGGTCATCGCGTTGAATTCATCGGCCAGATCGCAGATCGCTTCGATGGGGCCAAAATCGCCATCCATCGAGTAAATCGATTCAAATGCAATCAGTTTGGGCGCTGCCGGATCATCGGCGACCAACAGCTCGCGCAGATGGTCCAGATCATTATGGCGGAAAATACGTTTTTGCCCGCCGTTGCGCCGAATTCCTTCGATCATCGAGGCGTGGTTCAAACCATCACTGTAAATAATCAAACCCGGCAACAGCTTGTGCAGGGTCGAAAGGGTGGCGTCATTGGCAATATAGGCCGAGGTGAAAATCAGCGCCTCTTCTTTGCGGTGCAGATCAGCCAGTTCGCCTTCCAGCTCGCGGTGGAAAACCGTTGTGCCAGAGATATTTCGCGTGCCACCAGAACCGGCACCCGTGGCGTCCAGCGCGTTGTGCATCGCTTCCAGCACAACAGGGTTCTGCCCCATGCCCAAATAGTCGTTGCCACACCAAACCGTCACCGGGCGCGCGCTGCCATCCGGGTGGCGCCAGATCGCATGGGGAAAGGCACCTTTGCGCCGCTCAATATTAATGAACGTGCGATAGTTGCCGTCTTCATGCAGCCGGTTCAGAGCACCGTCAAATATGTCCGAATAATTCAAAACGCCCCTCCTGAGGGTGTCGTCTGTTCCAAAGATCAGTCTACATCCGAGCGGTCGCGAATACGACTCACTTTCATAAACTAATAAATTCTTCTCTCTGCCACCGAAATGACTTGGATCAACTCGCAAAAACCTGCCGAATTGTCAAATCACTTGGCTGTCAATTTGCCCGATGTTGCAGGTAATTCAACTGACCGCCACAGGAACATGCGGTAATATGCATCACCCCCTCTGGACAGCGAAATTGGCGCTGTTACCGTGTCGCCAACGAACCACGCAGGAGCCAGACAGGAGAATGCAATGACGCTGAGCAAAGTGCTGGATCAAATTGATCGCGATATTCCGGCCGCTACGGACCGATTGCTGGAATTGTTGCGAATCGAATCTATTTCCACCGATCCGGCCTATGCCGGCCAATGCGACGCGGCGGCCGACTGGCTGGTTGCTGATCTTCAAAATCTGGGCGTAAAGGCCAGCAAACGCGCAACACCGGGCCATCCGATGGTTGTCGGCCATTTTGGCCAGAACAATACCGGTCCGCATGTGCTGTTTTACGGCCATTATGACGTGCAGCCGGTCGACCCGCTTGATCTGTGGGACCGCCCGCCGTTTGATCCGGCAGTCGAAGAGACCGCCAACGGCAAGGTGATCCGCGGGCGCGGCGCGTCCGACGACAAAGGTCAGCTGATGACCTTTCTGGAAGCATGCCGGGCATGGAAACAGGTCCACGGCACCCTGCCGGGCAGGATTTCATTCATTTTTGAGGGCGAAGAAGAAAGCGGCTCGCCTTCGCTGGTGCCGTTCATAAAGGAAAACGCCGACGAATTGCGCGCCGACATCGCGCTGATATGCGATACCGGGCTGGTGGGGCAAAACACCCCGGCGATCGTGACGATGCTGCGTGGCCTTCTGGGCGAAGAAATCGTCATTACCGGCCCTGACAAAGACCTGCATTCGGGCATGTATGGCGGGCCTGCGATCAACCCAGTCCGCGTGCTGGCTCGGATCATCGCGGATCTGCACGACGACACCGGGCGCATCACTGTGCCGGGGTTTTATGATGGCGTGCCAGAGCTGCCCCAATCGGTGCGCGCTCAGTGGGATGGGCTTGATTATGACGGGCGCGAATTGCTGGACGAAGTCGGCCTAAGCGCGCCTGCGGGCGAACAGGGGCGCAGCCTGCTTGAAATGGTCTGGTCGCGCCCAACATGCGAGGTCAACGGCATTTTGGGCGGCTATACGGGGGACGGCTTTAAAACCGTGCTGCCATCGCAAGCCCGCGCCAAGATCAGCTTTCGTCTGGTTGGCACACAAGACCCGTTCAAAATCCGCGAGGCATTTCGCGCCCAAGTGCGCGCCGCCCTGCCCGCCGATTGTTCCGTTGAATTTAGCGACCACGGCGCATCACCCGCGTCGCAAATGCAAATCGACCACCCGGCGTTTGAGCAGGCCCGCGCCGCGCTATCTGATGAATGGCCCGAACCGGCGGCCTTTGTAGGTTGCGGCGGGTCGATCCCGATTGCCGGATATTTTCAGGATTTGCTGGGGGTCAACTCGATGCTGATCGGGTTTGCCCGCGACGACCAGATCCACAGCCCGAACGAGAAATACGATCTGGAATGTTTTCACAAAGGCATCCGTAGTTGGGCGCGGATACTGGACGCGATGAACCAATGATCCGGTAAAGGAAGTGCGGCAATGAAAGCAGTTTATTTCGACCGGCTCGGCCCGCCCGAGGTGCTGACATTGGGCGACATGCCCGACCCGGTCGCCGCCCGGGGCGAGGTGGTGATCGACGTTCACGCCGCTTCCGTGAACGCCGCCGACTGGCGCGGGCGGTCCGGAACTTTCGGCGCAATCGACACTTTTCCGCATGTGCCCGGGCGCGATTTTTCTGGCGTTGTCAGCGCGTTAGGAGGCGGCGTTGAAGAGCTGAAGATCGGCGATGCGGTTTTTGGTGTATGCCCATCCGGGCAAGAAGGCACCTACGCCGAAAAGCTGGCCGTCAACGCCGACGTCGTCGCGCCAAAGCCTGCCGGGTTAACCCATGTTGAGGCCGCCGCAGTCGCTCTGACCGGCCTGACGGCGCTGGTGTCGCTTGAAGATACACTGCAACTGCAGTCAGGCGAGGTGATCCTGATACAGGGCGGTGCGGGCGGCGTTGCCGGATTTGCCATTCAACTGGCCAAACATTTGGG
>JAHRVD010000104.1 GCA_019090845.1 Marinosulfonomonas sp. | reverse complement strand
ACGCTTCCTGGATTTTTTCGTGCAGCTCCGGTGTCAGGTTATAAACCGTGCCAAAGCCTGTGGTCGGGAAAGTCTGTGATTTGTAGATCGAGATCACATCATCCGCTTTCAACTCGCCCCGGCTAATCATCCGCGCCAGAACCGAGTTGGCAATCGACGCTGCAGGATAGTCCTGATTGGCGACGCCCATAATCGAGTTGTCGTGCTTGCCCGAAAAGACCGGCTCAAAATCACGATCAGGGATCATGTCGTAGTCCCCCTTCAGGATCGCACTTGGCGCCTTAAAGCCCGAGTTTGAGGTTGGCGAAGTAAAGGCAAGCTGTCCGCCTTTGATGTCTTCAACCTTCTCGATGCCCGAGCCGGGGAATGTAAGAATTTCCATCTCGTAGCCAAAGTGCCCGTCCAGTGACGCCATGATCGTAAACGGACGGAATCCGGCACAATTCACCGCAAGCGGGTTGGAACCGGTATTAAAGCCCGCAATATGCAGGCGGCCCGAACGCATGGCTTCGATCTGTGCGGCATTGGACTGCACTGGGAAGAACTGGACTTTCTTGCCAGTTACATCCGCCAGATGGTCCATGAATTCGGCCCAGACAGAAACGTAAACCGCCGGATCTTCGACAGGTGTGTAGGTGAAAATCAGCGTATCAGGATCAACCTGTTGGCTGGCATCCGTTGGAACGTCTGCGATCAGGTCGCCGTCGACATCGCAGAACCGTTCGTCAAGCGTGCCGCGCGCGCAATCTGCTGCCGCTGCGGGCATTGCGCCAAAGACCAGACCGGCCGACAGCGCGACTGTAGAAAAAATCATTGAATTCAGTTTCATAATATCCTCCCTAGATTCCCTGATGTTAGCGTCGAAACTCGCATCGGGATAGCAAAAGTAACAGTTTTGTAACGAATTTATAACGCTCGGCGCGGGCGCGGCTGGCCGTATCGGCAGACAGGGCAAAAAATAACTTAAAAATCAGTCTGTTAAGGTCAGGTCCGCCAGTTCAATATCCGCCGCTCGATCCGGCTGATAACTGCACTGACCGTGACCCCGAGGATCGACAGAATGACCACCCCGACGAACAGTCGTTCAAGGTCATAAAGTGATCCGGCCTCCAGAATATAGGCGCCAATGCCGTATTGGGCGCCCAGCATTTCTGCCGCTACCAGCAGGATGATCGCAATCGCGATAGAGATGCGCAGCCCTGACAGAATGCCGGGCATCGCGCCGGGTAGGACGATTTTGCGCACGATGGACATCCATGACAGGCCAAAGCTTTGGCCCATGCGGATCAGCGTCCTGTCGACATTATCAACAGCGCCGTAGGTGGCGACCACCGTTGGGGTGAATGTGCCAAAGGCGATCAGCGCGTACTTTGATCCTTCGTCGATGCCAAACCAGATCACAAAAAGCGGCAACAGCGCGATTTTCGGGATCGGGAAAATGGCAGCAACCAGCGGCACCAGCCCGGCACGGATATAGGAAAACAGCCCGATCAATATGCCAACCCCGATGCCGGCACTTGCCCCCAGTGTTGCGCCCACGGCCAGCCGGGACAGCGACGGAAACAGATGTTTCCAAAGCAGGCCGGATTGATAAAGCTCGACAAATGTCGCCCCCACGTCCGAGGGTTTGGGCAGCGTCAACGGCGTGATAAATCCCGACCGCGTGCCAATTTCGGCCAATCCGATCAGCACGATAAAGGCCGCCAAGCCAACCCAGCGCCGGGATTTCGGGGCAAAACCGCCGCCGCGAAAATCGACCTGACGCGATTGCGCCGACTTGGGAGGCATACCTTCAGACATCAATCAGCTCGGCGTCGGCGGCTCGGGCCTCGTCGCGCATCAGAGTCCACAGGTGCTTTTGTTGCGCATCCAGATCCGGGTCGCCAAAGCTGCGCTCGGTTAGCGGTTTGTCCAGATGCACGATCTCGCGGATTTCGCCGGGGCGGCGCGATAGCACAACGATGGAATGGCCCAGACGCACTGCCTCGGCCAGATTATGGGTCACGTAAACGGCCGTGAACGGTGTGCGTGTCCACAGGCCAATCAGATCATCCATCAGCAGTTCGCGCGTCTGACTGTCAAGCGCAGACAGCGGCTCATCCATCAGCATCACGGCAGGTTTGACCGCCAGCGCCCGGGCAATGGCGACCCGTTGTTTCATCCCGCCCGACAGCTGTTTGGGCAGGGCGTCGCCGAAATCCGACAGCTTGGTGCGCGCCAGAACATCGTCGATGATCGCGCGCGCCTCGGCCCCTTGAATGCCGTGGTCTTCCAGCACAAGGCTGATGTTGCCGCGCACGCTGCGCCACGGCAGCAGGGCGAAATCCTGAAAGATGAATGTCAAGGGATTCAGGCAGCCCTGTGGCGGCTCGCCCATTTGCAGAACCTCGCCCTTGTCTGGCCGTTCCAGCCCGCCAATGAACCGCAACAGGGTGGATTTGCCACAGCCTGACGGGCCGACAATGCACACGATTTTGCCCGCCGGAATGTCCAGCGTAATGTCGCGCATTACCTCAAGCTGGCCGTAGGAATGGCTGACGCCGGACAGGCGGATATCCATGTGCAGGGCTCCGGATTGGCAAGTCAGGGCGCAAATTAACGCGCCCTGACATTAGTTTAGCCGATGATCTTAACGTAGCTGGCATCAACCACAGTATCCAGCGTGATGTCGCCACCGACCAGCCCTTCGGACTGATACCAGCTTAGCTGATCCTGAATTGACGCGGTGTTCAGCGCTGCCCCTTCGTTCAGGCGCATCGTGCCGTTGATGATCGAGGGCGCCGCTTTTTCGCGCGGGCGATCCGCGTAGACATATTTATGGATCAGATCAACCATCGCGTTGATGCCATCCTCGCCGTGGGCCTTGTCGATCATCGTGGAATTGTAATCGCTTACGCCCTTGGAATAGCCAGCAAGGAAATCACTGGTCAGACCGCGTTCCTCGGTCGCATTCTTGGTCGAGGTGAACACCGTCGTAACCTGATAATTCGGGATGTAGTCCGAAATATTGCCGATGATATGCACCGCGCCTGAACCGGCCAGCGGCTTGGCGATGTGGGGCACGATCGACCAAGCGTCGATCTGGCCCGATTTCAGTGCACCGATGATTGCGCCGACTTTTTGCAATGGTTTGAAAGTAACGTTTACGCCTTCTTTGGCGGCAACTTTCGCGCCCATATAATGGAACGACGAGCCTGCCGCAGTCATGCCGTAAGTTTTGCCGTCCAGCCCGGCGGGCGATGTCAGGCCAGCCTTGAACGCGGCGTCAGAGGCAAGAATTTTCTGCCCGTCGATGCCGTCCTCTT
>JAHRVD010000103.1 GCA_019090845.1 Marinosulfonomonas sp. | reverse complement strand
TGAACGCCTTCACCAACCCGGCAACCAACAGCTACAAACGCCTGATCCCGGGCTTTGAAGCACCGGTTCTGCGCGCTTATTCGGCGTCTAACCGGTCTGGTTGTGTGCGCATTCCATGGGCCGAAAGCCCCAAGGCAAAGCGTGTCGAGGCACGTTTCCCCGATCCGGCAGCAAACCCCTATCTGTGTTTTGCAGCCCTGCTGATGGCTGGCCTTGACGGGATCAAGAACAAGATCGACCCCGGCCCGTCTTCGGACAAGGACTTGTATGATCTGCCACCAGAAGAGCTGGCTGGCATCCCGACGGTTTGTGCAAGCTTGCGCGAAGCACTGGATGAGCTGGAAGCCGACCACGACTTCCTGCTGGCGGGCGATGTGTTCACCAAGGACCAGATCGAGGGCTACGCAGAACTGAAGTGGGAAGAGGTTTATGCCTACGAGCACACCCCACACCCAATGGAATTCAAGCTTTATTACAGCTGCTAAGATCGCGGTGAGATAAATTTGAAAGGGCGTCCAAACGGGCGCCCTTTTGTTGTCAAATACACGGTCGACTAAATCGCACTACCAAAGTGTCGGTTTTGCGCCACCCAGCCCACAGCGCGGGGGGGGGTGAACGCAAGGTGAGCCGTCGCGGCCCAACATTGCAACCCAACAAGGGTATAAATTAACCTGCGGATTGGTCAAAAAAACCCTGTCTATTATGGCAATGGCATAAAATTGCCGACAAAACCTATGTGGCTCCTCGAAATCGCCACAGAAAAAACATAGTATAAAATGAGGGTTATTGGCGGACTTGCGCGACGGAACAAAAATACACCCAAAACCCAGTTAAAAGGAAATACGATGCAACCGAAAAAGCCCGAAAAAATGACCCGCCGTGCCGCGATGACCCGTTTGGGTGTAGCTGCAACAGCTGGCTATCTTGTGCCCGGACTTGCGGCATTCTCTGCCGCCCACGCCAGCAGCTCTGCTAGTTCGTCGAGCGACGCTTCTGAAGCAAGCGAGGCTTCTGAAGCAAGCGAAGCTTCTGTTGCCAGCGTTGCTTCGGTTGTCAGCACGCCAAGCCTGCCAAGCCTTCCAAGTGACGCCGGAATCACTCAGGAGCAAAAAGATGCCTACAAAGAATGTGGCGAAGGCGGTGGCAGTGAGTCCGATTGTCTGAGCGAAGCGGATATTTCCCTCTGACACCTTTGACATTCATCTTAACCCTTGGCCTGATGCGTCAGGACGACATGTGGGGTTGATATGCGATGAACGCGTTTAATTTAATGCTCCGGGGCCTGAGGGCCCCGGTTCTCGTTCAGGGGGTGGAAAACCCGGATCTGATTTTTTCCGGGTATTTCAAAAACTGGCCCTATGTCCTTGCGCCGACCGGCACCGCGGAACCATTTGCGTCGCTGGTTTTTGACGGCGAGCGATATCTGCTGAAAACCAATTTCCAGGCCGATCCCGTTGCCCATGAAACACCGGTCAATGCCATATGCGACCTTGTCGCAGCGGCGGCCCGGCAGCGGGCCGATGAGCGCCCCGAAGAAATGTGCCTGCACGCGGCTTGTGTTCGCATGGGTGCTGCGCTGGTTGTATTCCCGGCCATCAGACGGGCAGGCAAATCTGCTTTGACAATGGCGCTGGCAGCAAACGGGTTCGAGGTGTTCGGCGACGATGTGCTTTCTGTCAGCTCACAGGTCGGCACCCCGGTGATGGGTAAGGCCACAGGCGTGCCAATACGGCTGCGCCTGCCGCTGCCAGCGGGGTTTTCTGATAAGGTGCTTGAGCATATTGACACCCATCGCGGCCCTGCCAACAAACAGTATCTTTATGTGTCCCCGCCCCAGATCGCACCGCAGGGTCGTCAGGCTCCGATCGGTGCCCTGATACATCTGGAACGCGGTGAAAACATTGCGACCGATTTAGCCCCGATGTCACCGGGGATCATGCTGAACACATTACTGAGGCAAAATTTCGCACGGGCCGCCACCGCAGACCGGATTTTGGCGGACTTGTTCGGGCTGGCTGAAAACACCCCGGCCTTCTTGCTGCGCTACAGCGACATCCAAAAAGCAGTCGACCTGCTGACTGCGCATTTTGGCAATCAGGCGGTTCCGGTGAAAAACGTGCAAGACAGACCTGCCCGGAGCGCTGAAAAAATTGCAGAAATTTCCGCCGGGCCGGAAACCACCCTGCGTCAACTTCCCGCCGCGGTTTTGCGCGAATTGGGCCGCGAAGCCTTTGCCACAGATCAGACCCTGACACGGGTTTTGCATTTGAACGAGGGGGCTGTTCGTATCTGGAAACTTCTGGAAGAGCCGACCAGCCAAGCGCAGGCAGTTGAAATTCTACATGCGGCATTTCCGGATGCGTCGCTGGAGCAGATAGAGGACGACACCCGCCAGACATTCCGGGATTTAAAAAGCGCAGGGCTGGTCGAAATTGCCCGTTGACGGGAAGCACAAAGTGTAGCGGTTTTGATCTGACATGACAGACAACTGCAACAAAACCGCGCCATTCAATTCTCATTTCCACCGGACTGCTTAACCGGGCGGCTCCTCCGGCTGCTCCACCGGGTGTCTGCCAGCCACACCACGCGCAAATAGGCATCAATCCAACCCGGTTTTGTCCCAAAAAAGCCAGATTTCAGCGTCAATATTATCTTGCTGTAGTCCACTGTGCGCGCCGTGAGGGAACGATGAAACCAGTTCAATCTGCTCTGCTCTTTGTGAGCAAACCCAAGCTAATGATTACAGGTCTGTGTGACGCGATGAACTCTCGCCTTGCGCAATTCAACGTGGAACTGGCGGTTCTGCCTGATGCCGCCGACAGCCTTGTGACCATTACTGGCCACGGCCTGCGACTGAAAGTTGACTATAGCCCAACTGCCCTGCCCGCCGAAAGCTTTCGTGGCGCGTTGGAAACCCCATTATCAGCGCCATTTCGCGGTGTTCTGTCGGATATTTTATTTCGCCACACTCAGAACCTGACGCTGACTGTCAGTCTGGACGAACGCCGCTCAAAACCCACTGACCGGTTGACCCAGCTGCGCGTCGCCCACGCCGCAACCACGGTTTTATGCGAGCGCCACATCCCCGCCGCCGTTCACTGGCGTCAATCAAACCAGTTGATTGTTGGCGGCCAGTATCTTCGTCTGTCGCGCGATCCAAGCCCATGGGTTCTGTTCGCCGCGGCCCGCACCCGCAGCACCGTTGATGTCGATATGGCCTCTGATGGCATCAGCCTGCGTCTGGATGAGGCGATCGAGCTTATAGGCCGTCCGATACATTTCCACCATTCCACCCGTCCGCTGGAAGATATTTACGCCGCCTCGCTGGCCTTTTTGCGCTATGCCACTGACACCGGCAGCCCGATCCCGCACGGTCACACATTCGGCCCGGGTCAGGGTCAGGGCAATGCGATCAAGGTCACCCATATCGAACCGTCTGCAGACATTCCGCTTGGGCGTTATGATCTGCAGGCCGTTGATGAAGATGGCAATATTGCCACCGATCAAAACCCGACATCCCCCGCCAGTCGCCAGCCCGGCCCTGATCTGCCCAGCCCCTATGCCGACCCGCGGATGCAAAGAACTGCCAATCAGGCCGAACACCATCGTTCCATGGCAATGAGCTATCTGATGCTGATCGTCATGCCCCCGATCGGCCTGCTGATGTTGGTTGCCAACACTTTGTTCGGCGCCAACAGCTGGCGCACGGGCATCATCGCAACGGCCTCGGTTGCATTGGCGCTGGCAGTGGCTGCCTCGACTTTCCTGAACTACGTCGGGCAGGAAACGGCGGTCTTTATCGACCCAAGCCCGATTGTCGCCTCGGTCCTGAAAGACTGAGCAGACCGGCCCGTCATCAGGGGCCCGTCATCAGGGAGTCTGTGCGGCGCGCAGTTGCGCCAATGCCTTGGCGCCGATGTTTTCAAGATCAATGACATACGTGTGGATCGAGAATACCACGGCCCCACTTTCGGGCAGCTTAACCAGACATTGACGCTCCGAGCGCAGGTATTTCGCTTTTGCCGGGTCTTGGCTGCGCGCCTCAGAACGTCCGCGCGGCGCAAATAAATCAGCATCCTCATACAGCAGCGCATTGGCCCGCCACAGGGGCTGGGCGCTGCGAATGGCGTCAAACAACCGCTGCACTCGGCGCGCCATATCGCCAGTGTAGCCGGGAACCGGCGCGTGGATTTCCATAAGCGGGCGCATGAATTTCTGTTCCAGCGTCCAGCTTGCCGGGAAACACAGTACCGCAGCGGTTAACACATGCTCATCGCCTCGCTTTTCAAGCAGGCACAGGTCTTCCTGCACCAACCGCCCAAGGGTGGCCATTGGATCATCGCGCGCGATGCGAACGCGCGCCCCGTCGGGGCGCACAACGGTATCCGCGTTCACCTGATAACCGGTCTTTGCTTTCAGTGCCCCAAGCACATGTTCCAGTAATTCCTGCGCGGCCCCAAGCGCCTGAGCAGACAGCCCGATCACCTGATCGCGACGCTGCTCAATCAACTGCTCACGCTGCGCCATTTGCGCGCCAAACACCTCATCCACAATCAGCCAGTCGGCCGGATCAAGCGGCCTGATACCGGGCAGCCGCATCATTGCCGGGTCCGACCACGGGGCATAGGGCAAACGGGTTTGAAGGATAGGCTTCATAGCAGGGGCCAGTATCGCGCAAATTGGCTGCGCTGCAAAGACGGCTTGCTCGTCGTTTCACCGGGCACCCGGTCAGCCGGGCGGTATCGGGCAGCGGGTTCTGAGCCGAAAACGACAACTGAAATGGTCGCAATCAGGCTTGATGCGCCTCACCGATCCATTCCACCGTAAAGACAGGAGATTTGCCATGACCACATATTACCGCGACAGTCGCAAAATCGACCCAAACAGTGGCGCAACGCTTGGCGACGGCACCCCCAACGATGCCGACCGGATAGAGATCGGCCCGACCCTGCTGGCGCTTGAAGAATGGAAAGCGGCCGGCCTGACCCTGCCCAACCTTGCCGCAATGCGCGAACATCGCTGGCAACGGCTGACCCGACACATTGTTGATCGCGACTATGGCGGGCTGTTGATGTTTGACCCGCTCAACATCCGCTATGCCACTGACAGCACCAATATGCAGCTATGGAATACCCATAATCCGTTTCGCGCGGTGCTGCTTTGTGCCGATGGCTATATGTTGATCTGGGATTACAAAAATGCGCCGTTTCTGTCGCGCTTTAACCCGCTGGTGCGCGAACAACGCAGCGGCGCTGATCTGTTTTATTTTGACCGGGGTGACAAGATAGACGTGGCGGCTGATGTGTTTGCGCGTCAGGTAAAGGAACTGATCGGCGAACATGGCGGTGCCAACCGGCGGCTGGCAATCGACAAACCAATGGTGCACGGGCTGCGCGCGCTGGAAGCTCAGGGGTTTGAAGTGATGGACGGCGAAGAAGTGACCGAGAAAAGCCGCTCGGTTAAGGGGGCCGATGAAATTCTTGCGATGCGCTGTGCCAGCCACGCCTGCGAGGTTGCGATCAGAGAGATGGAAGACGCCTGTCAGCCGGGACTGAGCGAGGATGACATCTGGTCGGTGCTGCATGCCCAGAACATCAAACGCGGTGGGGAATGGATCGAAACCCGGCTGCTAACGTCCGGGCCGCGCACCAACCCGTGGTTTCAGGAATGCGGCGCGCGGATCGTGCGCAACAACGAAATCGTCGCCTTTGATACCGACCTGATCGGCAGCTACGGGATCTGCGTTGATATTTCGCGCACATGGTGGGTCGGTGACAGCTCACCCCGCCCCGATATGATCGAGGCGATGCAGGTCGCACACGAGCATATCATGACTAATATTGACATGCTCAAACCCGGCGTGGCGCTGCGTGATCTGACGTTCAACTGTCACACCCTGCCCGACAAATACCAGAAACAAAAATACGGCTCGCTGATGCACGGGGTTGGATTATGCGATGAGTGGCCGCTGGTCAGCTATCCCGACCGGTTTGTTGAAGGCGCATTTGACTATGTGCTGGAACCGGGAATGGTGCTTTGCGCCGAAGCGCTGGTCAGCCCCGAGGGCGGCGATTTTTCAATCAAGCTGGAAGATCAGGTGCTGGTTACCCAAACCGGATACGAAATCCTCAACAAATACCCGTTTGATGCGCGGCTGATGGGGCAAGGTTAGGTGGCGCACACCCGCCGGGCACCAATGCGCGTGGCGCCTGAAATGTCGTGACGCCGCAAGGCGTCGCATTTGGGCTAAAGCTCAAAGCCCAGCAAAACGCCCAGATGATCGGACCCAAGCAAGGGGCGCACCTGCAATTGCCCCTGCCCGCCGGGCACCAGAACATGGTCGATCGGCACCTGCAATAACCCCGAGCCATAGACCAGCGTGCGCACCATCGCCCCGGCCCGTTTGCTACCGCTGGCCCGCTCAATCGCGCGCACCGCATAGGACCACGGCACCATGTTGAAATCTCCTGCAATCACTTTGGGGCCTTCCAGCCCCGCCAAAACCGGCAGCAGTTTTGCAACCTGCTTTGGCTGTGAATAGGGATAGGGCCAGCGCAGGTGGATCGACAGCACCCAGACCCGGCCGTGGGGCGTTTCAACCTGCATACCGACGGCCCCGATGTCGCCCCTGCACACCACCTGCCCCGGCACGGCGGGCCATTTGGACAAAACCACCTGCCCCGGGCCATTGACTGGCCCGCAAAAATGTTGTGTCGGGTAATGGGCTTGCAATACGTCCAGCACAATTTTGTTAGCTGAAAAAAGTTCCTGCATGGTTACGAAATCTGCATCCGCTGCCAGAATATCAGCCGCCAGTTCGCGCCGTTGGTCGCCGTCATAAAGCAGGTTCTTCTGATAGATCGAATATGTGGTTTGGGGCAGCGGACCACTGGCCACCAGACGCGCCGCTTCCGGTGCCAGCCAAATCCCTGCCGCCACCAGCACCACCCCGGCAATGCGCATACCTACGCGCCGTTGCAACAAGGCCGCCGAAACGGCCACCCCCATTGCGATCAGATAGCGAAACACGGCCAAAGAATCGCCAATTCCATGCAAGGCACCGCCAAAGCTGGCCACAATCAGCAGCAGACAAACCCCAAAGATGACGGCTATTAAACGGCGCACGTAATGATCCTGAAATTGCTGCTCTGGCTTTTTTACTGGTTTTCGCCAAAAATCCGCTTGGGTCAAGCACAGCCAGCTTCGGACGTGCGAAAACCTGCTCGGAACAAACGACGAAATTACACCTTAGCGTGACATCGCTGAAGGAACTCTTGCGTCCAGCCTGCGCGCTTTCCACCTTGGGCACCTAACCAAAGGGGGCAGAATGCCAACCGAACGTATCACATTCCCGGGCCATGACGCCGATCAGCTTGCAGCACGGCTGGATATGCCCGACGGCCCGCATCTGGGCACCGCGCTTTTCGCCCATTGCTTTACCTGCTCCAAAGACATTCCTGCCGCGCGGCGCATTGCCAGCCGGTTGGCGGCGATGGGGTTGGCGGTGCTGCGCTTTGACTTTACCGGGCTTGGCCATTCACAGGGCGAGTTTGAAAACACTTCATTCACCTCGAATGTGGACGATCTGGTCGCGGCGTGTCGCTATCTGGATAAGCGGGGCATGCCCCCCGGCCTGCTGATCGGCCACTCGCTTGGCGGTGCTGCCGTGCTGAAAGCGGCCGCTCAGATGCCCTCAGTCAAGGCCATCACCACAATTGGCGCGCCGTTTGACCCAGAGCATGTGATCCATAATTTCGCAGGGGAACTGGCAAACATAGAGGCCAATGGTCACGCAGAGGTCTTGCTCGCAGGTCGCCCGTTCCGCATCAGCCGGAAATTCGTAGAGGACGTCAAAGCCGAAAACCTTGCGCCAGCCATTGCCGGTCTGAAACGCGCGCTGCTGGTTTTGCATGCGCCGCTGGACACCACCGTGGGCATCGAAAACGCCAGCCAGATTTTCACCGCCGCGCGCCACCCCAAAAGCTTTGTGACACTGGATGGCGCCGATCACCTGATCACCAACCCTGAAGACGCCGAGTACGCCGCCGAGGTTATCGCCGCCTGGTCGGCCCGCTACCTTAACCTGACCCCACCTGCCCCACCACCGGGGGCGCCCGAAGGCGTCGTGCGCGTGTCCGAAGCGGACCCGGATGGGTTCTTGCAAGACATTAACGCCGGGCCCACCCATCACTTGCTGGCCGATGAACCACTGGCCTATGGTGGCACAGACCGCGGGCTTAGCCCTTATGGGTTGCTGGCGGCGGGGCTTGGGGCCTGCACCTCAATGACGATCCGGATGTATGCGCGGCGGCGCAAAATCCCGCTGACCCACGTCAGCGTCGATGTCACCCATGACAAGGTCCACGCGCAGGACGCCGCGACGCAGAGCAGCACCAAGGTGGATCAGTTTTTGCGCGTTATCCACCTGACCGGTAATCTGGATGCCGATCAGCGCCAGAAATTGCTAGAGATCGCCGATAAATGCCCAGTCCATAAGACGCTGGAGCAATCCTCAAAAATCAACACATCGCTGTCAGATTGAGCGCCCGAAGGGCGCATTATCAAAGGAAATGAGGCGGGGCTTTTGGCCCCGCCTCGCATTCGGATCAACCGTTTAG
>JAHRVD010000102.1 GCA_019090845.1 Marinosulfonomonas sp. | reverse complement strand
CTCCAACCAATGTCAGAGCTGATTTTGTCTTTGCGTTTGGCCATTATACCGGATCCCATGAAAATACGTCTGCGGAAACTTCAAGCGGTGCAAAGTTGGATTTGAGCGCAGGGATCGCGTGATCGGCGATCTCTTCTGGTGTCCAGCCCTCGCTTTGATGTACCGAGCGGATCGGCCGCGGATGGCTCATCACAAAGATCTCGTTTTTGCGCACGGCAAGTATCTGGCCGTTTACGTCCGAGGCCCGATCACTGGCAAGAAACACAGCAACTGCTGCGATTTTTGCGGGTGTCATCTGCTTGATCTTTTCAACCCGGGCGCGCTGTTCGTCGCTGTCCACCTTGATCGAAGATATCATCCGGCTCCATGCAAACGGTGCAATACAGTTTGAACGCACGTTCCAGCGCTGCATGTCCAGCGCGATGGATTTGGACAGGGCGGCGATGCCCAGTTTTGCGGCCGAATAGTTGGCCTGTGCCAGATTGCCGATCAGTCCAGAGGTAGAGGTCATATGCACCAGCGCGCCGGATCCCTGTTCCTTGAAATGATCTGCTGCGGCGCGGCTGGTGTTGAAGGCACCATAAAGATGCACCTTCACCACGGCGTCAAAGTCTTCGTAGGTCATTTTGTGAAAGAACCCGTCGCGCAGGATGCCGGCGTTGTTCACCACAGCGTCGATGCGGCCAAATTCGGACACGGCGGCTTCGACCATGGCGCGGGCTGCCTCGGGTTCGGTGACGCTGTCTGCGTTGGCGATAGCGGCCCCGCCGGCGGCGGTTATTTCATCCACGACCAGTTGAGCAGGCGAGGCATCCGCGCCGGTGCCCTTAAGCGACGCACCGATGTCATTGACCACAACCGAGGCCCCGTGGGCTGCTGCTGCCAGCGCGATGTCACGGCCAATGCCGCCACCTGCGCCGGTGACCAGCATTACTTTTCCATCTAGTATTTTTGACATTGGTATTTCCTCATCCTGCCTTGCGATATTTGTCCAGACCACCGGAATGCATAACCCGACCCATCAGCGGTTCGCCGATGATTTCCTCGGCTTTGACGGCGGCCTTAATCAGTTTGTTCAGATCAATTCCGGTTTCGATGCCCAGTTCATGGCACATGAAAACCGCGTCTTCGGTACAGACGTTCCCGGCAGCGCGGGAAGCGCCGTGACCGGCAAAAGGACAGCCCCCCAGACCAGCGATCGAGCTTTCGAACATGTCCACACCCATGGACAGGGCGGCATACATATTGGCGATGCCCATGCCGCGGGTGTCGTGGATATGCATGCCGACACGGGCCTCGGGTGCCAGATCGCGCACGGCACCAATCATCCGCTTAACGGCCTCGGGGTTGCCCCAGCCCATTGTGTCGGCGATCGTCAGGATCGGCACCGGAATGTTTTCGTCTTTGCAAAGGTCCAGAACAAACTGGAAATCTTCCAGCACGCGTGATTGGGGGATGTTGCCCTCAAAGTTACAACCAAACGCGGTCATCACATAGACCGAGTCCACAACGTGGCCTTCTTCCTTATACATCTTCACCAACGCACGCTGCTTTTCGCGCATTTCCATCGAGGGGGCATTGTTATTTTTCAGCGAGAACGTGTTGGACGGGTAGAACAGCAGCCGTGGATCAATATCGACCTTATGGGCCGTCAGCGCCTTGCGAAAGCCTTTGTCGTTCAGCCAAAGGGCGGTGTATTCCACGCCGGGCACGCGCTTGATCTTTTCAAACAAGGTGCCGGTATCAGCCATTTGTGGCACATATTTCGGGCTGACGAAGGATCCCACCTGAATGCGTTTCAGGCCGGAATCGCTGAGCAGGTTGATCAGTTCAACGCGCTCTTCGATCGGATAGACCTTTGGTTCAATCTGGAAACCCTCGCGCGGGCCTTCTTCGCGGATTTCGACGAATTTTGGAAAATCACTCATTTTGTTCTTCGCTTTCTGTTGGTGCTATCTCGGCGATGGTCTGGCCTCGGTCGACCATTGCGCCTTCACTTACCGAGATATTGGTGGCTATCCCAGAGGCTGTCGCCTTTATGGATATTTCAAGTTTCATGGATTCAAGTATGGCGACAGTATCGCCTTCGTTAATGGTGTCGCCGTCGCGCGCCAGCACCTTTACGATCAACCCGGTCAGGGGCGATGTCAGGGTTCGATCGGCAACCGCGCCCGCAGCAGCAAAGGCCAGTGGCGGTGCTGCCTGAAACAGATGACGGCCAGAGGGCGCGATGATTTCTATTCTGTCGCCAGCGATACCGGTTTGGATGATCCGCACCTCGCCCGCGTGGGTAACCTGCCAGCGATCCGGGGCGATTTCCTGCACATTTAGGTGCATTTCCGTTTCGTCCGGATCATAGACGGTAAACTGGTTGCCCGCACTGATTGGGCCGACGCGCAGTTCAATCCGCTGACCGCCAGCGGGTTCCAGCATAACGCGCTGCCCGGCCTCTGCCTGATCGCCGCCCAAACCCAGCCGCCAGCCAGTGAAAACCTCGCGATTTTGCCACGGGTTGGGGTGCTGTTTTTCCCGATCCTTGGTCACAAACAGCACCGCTGCCAGTGCGCGCCAAAGCAGGGCGTCGTCGTCGTCGCTGGCGGATATCAGGGCATCCAGCCTTGTGTCGATCCGGCGGGTGTGAACCTGCATCTGCGCAAAATCTTCGTCCCGCGCTAAGGCCGCCAGAAAGGCGCGGTTGGTTTGCACACCAGCGACCGAAGTGTGATCCAGAGCCGTGCCAAGTGCAGCCAACGCGCCCTTGCGGTCGTCGGAGTGGACGATAAGCTTTGCGATCATTGGGTCGTAAAACGGGCTGACGCTGTCGCCTTCATCGACACCGCTGTCTACCCGGATATCGTCAGGTAAATGCAGATGGGTGATCTGCCCGGTCGAGGGTGCGAACTGATTGGCGGGGTCTTCGGCATATAGACGCGCCTCGACCGCGTGGCCGGTGCAGGTGATGTCGCTTTGGTTCAGACCAAGGCCCTGTCCGGCCGCGATGCGCAGATGTAGCGCGACCAGATCAAGGCCGGTGACGGCCTCGGTTACCGGGTGTTCGACCTGCAGGCGTGGGTTTACTTCCAGGAAAAAATATTCGTCGCCGGTGACCAGAAATTCAACGGTGCCCAGCCCGCGATAATTCAGGCTTTCGCCCAGCTTCACCGCATCAGCTGCGATCTGGTCGAGCAATGTGCGGGGCAGACCCCATGCGGGGGCTTCTTCGATCACCTTTTGGTGGCGGCGTTGCAGGGTGCAGTCGCGTTCAAACAGGTGAACTACATGGCCGCTGCCGTCCCCGGCAATCTGAATTTCCACATGCCGCGCCTTGGGCAAGAAACGTTCAAGTAACAGCCCTTCGGATCCAAAGGTGGATTTTGCTTCGCGCAGCGCGCCTTCGATGTCGTCCATCAGGCTGGCTTG
>JAHRVD010000101.1 GCA_019090845.1 Marinosulfonomonas sp. | reverse complement strand
TTCTTCGTGTTCGGCGCCTTTGTTGCCTTCGCTTCGTTCCTGCCGCGTTACTATGTGGGTGCTTACGGTGTGGCATTGACCTCGGCGGGCGTATTTGCCGGCATGTATTCGCTGCCGGGTTCGGTTTTCCGGGCCTTGGGGGGCTGGATGTCGGATGTATGGGGCGCCCGGTTTGTCATGTATCTGACATTCATCGTGTCGCTGGCTGTTTTGTTTGTCATGAGCTACCCGCAGACCCACTACATCGTTGAGGGCATTCCATATGCGGACGGCTCGGCGCGCCTGATCGAGTTCAGCTTTGGCATACCGCTCTACGCATTCGTCTTCCTGACCGTGATCCTTGGTTTTGTGATGAGCCTTGGTAAGGCGGCGGTTTACAAGCACATTCCGGTCTACTTCCCGGAAAATGTGGGTGCCGTTGGCGGCCTGGTCGGGATGGTCGGCGGGCTGGGTGGGTTTATCCTGCCTATCACCTTCGGTATCCTTCTGGACGTGTTCCATGTCTGGTCGGTGGTGTTCATGCTGATGTTCCTGATCGTCGCTGTCAGCACCATTTGGATGCATCTGGCAATCCGCAAGATGGACCGCGCACGGCATCCGGAACTGCGGGAACAAACCCATCTGTCGGACGTACCGTTGTCGGACACGCCGGTATCATAGCGCAAATTTCCAAGAAAACCCGGTGGGCTGCATAGCGGCCCACCCCAACCTCACCTGAGGAGAAAACAAGTGGGACAAGATCTAAGAAACTGGAACGTTGAGGACGAAAGTTACTGGGCCTCGACAGGCAAGGCGATTGCCACGCGCAACCTGTGGATTTCGATCCCCAGCCTGCTGTGCGGTTTTGCCGTGTGGCTGTACTGGGGCATCATCACCGTTCAGATGATCAACCTTGGCTTTGCGTTTGAGAAATCGCAGCTGTTCACGCTGGGGGCCATCGCGGGCCTGACAGGCGCGACGCTTCGTATTCCCTCGACATTTTTTATTCGCATCGCGGGGGGCAGGAACACCATTGTTTTCACCACCGCTTTGCTGATGATCCCGGCAATCGGGGCGGGCATGGCGCTTAGCAACCCCGACACGCCGCTCTGGCAGTTTCAGGTTCTGGCATTCCTAAGTGGTATAGGTGGCGGTAACTTTTCTTCTTCGATGTCCAATATCAGCTTTTTCTATCCCAAAAAGATGCAAGGTTACGCATTGGGCATGAATGCCGGTTTGGGCAACTTTGGCGTGACCACCATGCAGATCGTTATCCCGCTGGTGATGACGTTTGGTCTGTTTGGCGGCAACAGCCGCACGTTGCTGACAACTTCAGGCACGATTTTCAAGCGTATCCCTGAAGGGTCGGAAACCTACATCCAGAATGCGGGCTTTGTCTGGCTGATCGCCTTGGTGCCGCTGGCCATTATTGGCTGGATTGGCATGAACAACATCCGCGACGAACATGTTTCGCCTGACATTCCGAACCCGGCTGGCGCCTTTACATCTATCATTGGCATGTTGCTGGTGGGTTTTGTGACGGCTGCGTTTGGTTTGTGGCTGATGCTGCCCTCGACTGCTGGCGGTTTGCCGGTGTCCGGCCTTGGGCTGTCAAAGTGGATCGTTTTACCAATCGTTATCGCGCTGACGGTGCTTTTGCTGAAAATGATCCCCGGTGCGGTCGGGCAAAACCTGTCGCGCCAGTACAAGATCTTTGGCAACAAGCACACTTGGGCAATGACAGTGATCTACACGATGACTTTCGGCAGCTTCATCGGTTTTTCCGCCGCACTGGCGCTGACCATCAAAGTTGTGTTTGGCTTTTCCCATACTATGGTCGACGGCGCCTGGACCCATGATGTGGTCAATATAAATGGCCCCTCGGCCCTGATGTTTGCTTGGATGGGTCCGTTTATCGGCGCTCTCATCCGCCCAATCGGCGGCATGATGGCCGATAAAATGGGTGGGGCTAAGGTCACACAGATCATTTCGGTCGTTATGGTGGCCTCGGCGCTTGGGGTCGCGTACTTTATCCAGAAAGCTTATGTCTCGGCCTCACCGGAACAGTATTTCTACCCCTTCCTGATCTTGTTCCTGATCCTGTTCGCCGCAACGGGCATCGGCAACGGCTCGACCTTCCGCACCATCGCGACCGTGTTTGACAAGGAACAAACCGGCCCGGCCCTTGGTTGGACCGCCGCTGTGGCTGCCTATGGTGCTTTCATCATCCCGAAAGTGTTTGGCGAGCAACTGAAGGCCGGAACACCGGAATATGCGCTTTATGGATTTGCGATTTTCTATGCTGTTTGTATCGCGATCAACTGGTGGTTCTATCTGCGCCCCAACGCCTATGTGAAGAACCCTTGATCTGACCACTACCAGCCCACCCGGCCAGCGTTGTCAGGGTGGGCAAGCCTTCCAAAGGAGAATAAGATGAGCCATCTGCTCGACCGCCTGAACTTCCTTCAGTCCAAAGAACTGGATCGGTTTTCCAACGGCCACGGACAAACCACGCGCGAGGATCGTAAGTGGGAAGACACCTATCGGAACCGCTGGCGGCACGACAAAATCGTGCGCTCGACCCATGGGGTGAACTGCACCGGGTCCTGCAGCTGGAAGATCTACGTCAAATCGGGGATCGTCACCTGGGAAACCCAGCAGACCGATTATCCCCGCACCCGCGCCGGTTTGCCCAACCACGAACCACGTGGCTGTGCGCGCGGCGCGAGCTATAGCTGGTATCTTTATTCTGCCAACCGGGTGAAAAACCCGCTGGTGCGCGGCCGTCTGATGAAAATCTGGCGCAGCATGCGCGAAACGATGACACCGATCCAGGCCTGGACCAAATTGCAGGGTGATCCGATCTTGCGGGCCTCTTACGTCGAAAATCGCGGCAAGGGTGGCTTTGTGCGCGCCACATGGGATGAGGCGACCGAGATTACCGCCGCAGCCAACGCTTATA
>JAHRVD010000100.1 GCA_019090845.1 Marinosulfonomonas sp. | reverse complement strand
TTCTTTTGTGCTGCCAGCAGTTGGCGTAGCTCGGGAACCAAGTCAGCCCGGGCAATTTCAAATTGCGCTGGCTGGGATTTCCATTCATCCAATGTTGCACTTTGGGCAATTTTTGCGCCCAAAATCAAATCTTTAACCTGAACCACACCGCGGTCTTTTTCGTCTTGCCCTTCAATGATGGCCACAGGACATTGGCGCTTGTCGGCATATTTCAGCTGCGCCCCAAAGTTCTTGGGGTTGCCCAAAAAAACCTCGGCGCGGATGCCTGCATTGCGCAATTGGGCAACCATTTGCTGATAGTCGGCCATCCGGTCGCGATCCATGACTGTCACTATGACAGGGCCGGCGTCGCTGGAATTCACACGCCCCTTGGCGCGCAGTGCCGCCAGCAGTCGGTCAACACCAATTGAAATGCCGGTTGCCGGAACCGCCTGCCCGGTGAAGCGTTTCACCAGATCATCATAGCGCCCGCCACCCGCCACCGAACCGAATTGGCGCGGGCGTCCTTTTTCATCGGCGATTTCAAACGTCAGCTCGGCCTCAAAAACCGGGCCGGTGTAATAGCCAAGGCCACGAACCACCGACGGGTCAATTTCGATCCGGTCCGCGCCGTATCCCTGTGCATCCAAAAGCTCGCCGATAGCTGACAGTTCATCTACGCCCTGGATGCCGACAGTTGAGCCGGCGACAAGATCGCGCAGGTTGCCAAGCGTCGCGCCCCCGCTGGCAGCTTTGGCTTGCATAAAGCCCATCACGATAGCTGCCTGATCAGCCGACAGGCCCGCGCCGGACGTAAAATCACCGCTTGCGTCCTTGCGCCCCTCGCCCAACAAGGCGCGCACACCGTCAGTTCCCAGCCGGTCCAACTTGTCAATTGCGCGCAAAACAATGCCGCGTTCTGCGGCGTTTTTTTCGGGATCGTTCGGGTCAAACACCCCGGCGACTTCCATAACACCGTTCAGCACTTTGCGGTTGTTTACCCGCACAACATAGTCGCCGCGCGGAATGCCGACTGCCTCGAGTGTATCAGATAGCATCGAGCAAATCTCGGCGTCGGCGGCAACCGAGGCCGTGCCAACCGTATCGGCATCGCATTGATAAAACTGACGAAACCGGCCTGGTCCCGGCTTTTCATTGCGCCAGACCGGCCCCATCGCATAGCGGCGATAGGGCGTTGGCAGGTCATTCCTAAACTGCGCATATACCCGCGCCAGCGGTGCCGTCAGATCATAGCGAAGCGCCAGCCAGTCGCCGTCGCCATCTTCTTGCCAAGCAAACACGCCATCGTTGGGACGATCAACATCAGGCAGGAATTTCCCCAGCGCCTGAACCGTTTCAACGGCAGAGCTTTCCAGCGCGTCAAACCCGTAAAGATGGTAAACTTCGGCAATCCGATCCAACATGGCCTTGCGCTCGGCGACGTCAGCGCCGAAATAGTCGCGAAAACCTTTTGGCGTCTCGGCCTTTGGTCGGGGCTGTTTTTTTACCTTGGCCATTGGATGGGTTCCTGATTGCACATTCGCGCCGGGGTCTAGCGGATGGGCGGTTTATGGGCAAGGCGCAGCTTTGGAGAAGTATCGATGGACGAGCGCGTAACAAAACTGGAAGAACTGGTCACGCATCTGAGCGCGGTCGTTGACGATTTGTCAGACATCGTCGCCCGGCAGGAAAATGAGCTGGCAGTGTTAGGGCGCAGAATGGCGGTTGTGATGGAACGCGAAGCGCAGCGCGAACTGGCCGAGGGTGGAACGGTTCCGTTGACAGACCAAAAACCACCACATTGGTAGCGCCCTAGGCGTCCTGAACCATCACCACGCCATCCAGAGATTTGATCGCGCTTTTGATCTGTGGCGTTAGCGCGAATTCGATTTCTGGCGTTACATCGTATTCGATTCCCGACCCGTGGTCCGAAACACAAAATGTCACCGGCCCCTTAGTGCGCTGCCCGGTAGCCATCCGGTCCAGCAAGCTTTTCACACTAAATATTGCCTGCTCCTGATCCACGAACACTTTGAGCGCCATTCCACCGGCGTCCGCAGTAACCGTGTCGACCGGCACAACCGAGCGGGCCAATAGCTTTAGTTGCTCAGATTCCATTGTCGCCTCGACCGTCAGCACGACATTGGAACCCGGTTCCAGAAATTCACGCGCGACTTCCAGCACATCGGAAAACACAGTGACCTCAAATAGTCCGGTCGGGTCTGACAGCTGCACAAATGCAAACCGATTGCCGCGCGCTGATTTGCGTTCATCGCGCCCGGATACCGCCCCGGCGATTTTGGCGACCAATGCACCGCGGGTTGCGGTTTGTTCCAACTCGGCTATTGGCACCACACCCTTGCGTTTGAGCGGGGACATGTAATCATCCAGCGGATGGCCCGACAGGTAAAACCCGACCGCTTTGTGTTCTTCACCCAGACGTTCGTTCGGCAGCCAGTCATCCAGATTGATCAGCCGTGGTTCAGGCAAGTCTTCGCCAGCTTCACCAAACAGGGACACCTGCGAAGAGTTTCTTTGTTCGTGGATCGCGGCCGAATACCGGACCAATGCGTCAAGATTATCAAAAACCCGCCGCCGGTTTGCATCAAGCTGGTCAAAGGCACCAGAACGGGCCAGCATTTCCATCGGACGCTTGCCGATACGTTTCAGGTCTGCGCGCCGCGCCAGATCAAACAGGCTTACAAATTCCTTGTCGCCGCGCGCATCGGTTATCAGTTTCATCGCCTCGGCGCCGACATTTTTCAGCGCACCCAACCCATAAATGACACGCCCGTCAGACACGCTAAACGTTGGCAGCGACCGGTTTACGCAGGGGGGGACGATTTCAATTTCCAACCCACGGCGCACTTCTTCGGCGTAAACGGCCAGTTTGTCGGTCAGATGCAGATCGGCGTTCATGACTCCGGCCATGAACTCGACCGGGTGGTTGGCCTTTAGCCAGGCGGTTTGATAACTAACCACCGCATAGGCCGCCGCGTGTGATTTGTTGAAACCGTAGTTTGCAAACTTGTCCAGCAGGTTCCAGACCTCTGTTGCCTTCTTGGCGTCGACACCGTTTTCAGCGGCCCCTTTCAGGAATTTCGGCTTTTCAGCATCCATTGCTTCCTGAATTTTCTTACCCATGGCGCGGCGCAGCAAATCGGCCCCGCCAAGGCTGTAGCCCGCCATTTCCTGCGCGATCTGCATCACCTGTTCCTGATAAACGATGATGCCTTGGGTCTCGTCCAGAATATGGTCGATGGTCGGGTGCAGCGAGTCGCGTTCGGACAGGCCATTTTTGACCTCGCAGTATTTTGGAATGTTCTCCATCGGGCCGGGACGATAAAGGGCGACCAAGGCAATGATATCCTCGATGGTGTTGGGCTTCATGCGCCGAAGCGCATCCATCATGCCCGAGCTTTCCACCTGAAACACCGCGACTGTTTTGGCACTGGCGTAAAGCTTATAGGTTTTTTCATCGTCCAGCGGGATCGCACCGATATCAACATCGATGCCCCGATCCTTTAGCAAATCCAGTGCATTTTGCACGATGGTCAGGGTTTTCAGGCCCAGAAAGTCATATTTGACCAGCCCGGCCTGCTCGACCCATTTCATGTTGAACTGGGTTGCCGGCATGTCAGAGCGCGGATCCTGATAGAGCGGCACCAGTTCATCCAGCGCACGATCCCCGATCACCACACCGGCAGCATGGGTCGAGGCATTGCGCAACAGCCCCTCTACCTGCATGCCGTAGTTTAACAGGCGATCAACCACTTCTTCGCCGCGGGCCTCTTCTCGCAAACGCGGCTCATCTGCCAGCGCTTTTTCGATAGATACAGGTTTGACGCCCTCGGTCGGGATCATTTTGGAAATTCGGTCCACCTGCCCATATGGCATCTGCAAAACCCGACCAATATCGCGCACCGCCGCCTTGGACAAAAGTGCTCCGAAGGTAATGATCTGGGCCACCTTATCGCGGCCGTATTTTTTCTGAACGTATTGGATAACCTCTTCGC
>JAHRVD010000099.1 GCA_019090845.1 Marinosulfonomonas sp. | reverse complement strand
TTGAGTTCTATTCAAGCACAACTGAAAAGGCCGAGCAATTGGCCCGGCCTTTCATCGGTATCTGATCGGTGTCAGCAGTTTGACCGGATCACAATATCAACACGTCGGTTTTGCGCACGACCGCCAGCGGTCTGGTTGGTTGCAATCGGTTCATCCTCGCCACGTCCAATCGGACGAATTCGGCCAGACGATACCCCGTTTACAATCAGCACTGCAGCAACCGCATCTGCGCGTCCCTGGGACAGCGTCAGATTATGAGATGCCGAACCGGTGCTGTCGGTGTGGCCATTCACGATAACCGTCGAACCCGGATAGCGTTGCAGATTGTCCGCCAAGGCGCGCAAATCTGAACGCAATGCGTTACCGATGGTGGTGCTATCGATCGCAAAAAGGATGTCTTGTGGCATGCGCACGATCAACTCATCGCCGGTGTTGATGATTTGTATGCGGTCGTCGCCGATCGCGTTTTGCAGTTCGGCTGCTTGCTTGTCCAGATTATTGCCAATCGCAGCGCCAACCCCACCACCGATTACGGCGCCAAATATTGCATTGCGCTTGCGCTCGCGGCTGTTGTCACCGCGCAGTATGCCCGCCAAAGCACCAGTCACAGCGCCGACGGCCGCACCTTCTTTGGTGCGTTGGTTTGGATCATTGGTGGCGGTATTTATGTCCGTGCACGCAGTGAGGACGAAAAGCCCTGCCAGTCCGGCCAGAGCAGTAGATTTCAGATAGGTCATTTTTTTTGCCTCGTTAATGGGCCCAGCTTATTTTCTTATAGCGCGTGGATTGCTTCCACTTCAAAGCAAGTAGTCACGATAGGCGAAAATCCGCAATGCCAATCACAAGGACGTGTCCGCGCGCGCGCCTTCCCAAGCCAGCATCGCCCGCTTGACGCCAAGGCCCCAGTGATAGCCACCCAGCCCGCCAGATTTTCGCAAAGCCCGGTGGCACGGGATCAGCCAGCTAACCGGGTTGCGCCCCACCGCGGTGCCCACGGCGCGAGCTGCGCGCGGGTTACCGATGGCTTGGGCGATGTCCGAATAGGTGGTCACTTGGCCCGACGGAATGGATAGCAATGCCTCCCACACCTTGATCTGGAAGGGCGCGCCGATCAAATGCAATTGGGCCGTGCCTGAACGGGCAAATGCAACGTCGATCCAACCGGCCATATCGTCAGGGTGCTCGTGAAACCGCGCCTGCGGCCAGCGCGCGGTCATATCGGTGAATGTCTGCGCCTCGCCAACTTCGTCGCTAAATGCCACACCGCACAGGCCGCGCTGGGTCGCCATCGCCAGAACCCGGCCAAAGGGGCTGTCAAACCAGCCGTAGCTGATGTGTAACCCGGCGCCTTTGCGGGCATATTCACCCGGGCTCATGGCTTCCCATTTCAGAAACATGTCATGCAGGCGACCGGTGCCCGACAGGCCGACCTCATTGGCGGTATCAAGCGTTGTGTGATGTGTGGCCAGAAGCGTCTTTGCATGATCCATTGTCAGATATTGCTGGTAGCGTTTGGGCGACACACCGACCCAACGAGAAAATATTCGCTGAAAATGCGCCGGCGACATGGAAAGCTGGGCGGCAAGCGCCTCAAGCGACAGCGTCTCGCCACCGGCGGCATCAATCGCTTGGATGGCGCGGCGCATGACATTGAAATGATATCCGGTTTCTTGGCCCATTGTTGCCCCTTTCGTGCATGAGATTAACGATTTGACCCGTCGGGTCGATCCGTTTCTTGCGCCTTTTGGGCGGGCAGGGCATACCCGCCCGAATGGCAAAGCAAATGGACTATCAGACAATATTCGGGGTGTTTTCCCGGTTTCGCGCATCAGAAGCGGAACCCAAGGGGGAATTGCACCATGTGAATGCCTATACGCTGGTCGTTGCCGTTGCCTTGTCGGCGCAGGCGACGGACGCTGGCGTGAACAAGGCGACGGGCGCTTTGTTCAAGTTGGCTGATACACCGGAAAAAATGCTGGAGCTGGGCGAAGAGGGGCTGATCGAGCATATCAAGACGATTGGTCTGTTTCGACAAAAAGCCAAGAACGTCATCAAGATGAGCAAAATTCTGGTCGAGGAATATGACTCTCAGGTGCCGTCTTCGCGCGCGGCATTACAAGGCTTGCCCGGAGTCGGGCGTAAGACGGCGAATGTGGTGCTGAACATGTGGTTCGGGCAGCCATCACAAGCCGTGGATACGCATATTTTCCGGGTCGGCAACCGCACCGGCGTTGCGCCTGGCAAGGACGTGAACGCGGTTGAGCGGGCGCTGGAAGATCACATTCCGGCAGAATTTCAACATCATGCGCACCACTGGCTGATCCTGCATGGGCGCTATATCTGTGTTGCACGCAAACCAAAATGCGGGGCCTGCATCATCCGCGATCTGTGCCGATTTGAGGAGAAGACCGAATGAGTAAACGTTTTCAGGTTGTCGGCATCGGCAATGCGATGGTGGATGTGCTTTCCAATTGCGATGAGGCTTTTCTAGCCGCCAACGGCATCGAAAAGGG
>JAHRVD010000098.1 GCA_019090845.1 Marinosulfonomonas sp. | reverse complement strand
GCTTGATAAAGCCCTGCAATTCCTGATCGGGGATCGGTTGTGAGCGTGGTTCTAAGTGCTGCAACGTTGGCAGATGCACCGGCAATCTCGGGCATTTTGGCCGGTTGGGTCGATGAAACGCCGTGGATGCCGCGTATCCGCACACCCCAGCAGGATAGCCAGATTGGCCAATGGTTGATGGAAAAAATGCCCGTGACGGTAGCACGCAAAGACGGCGCGTTGCCCGGATTTATGGCGCAGCGTGGCGATGAAATTCATGCGCTTTACATTGCGCCTGAAGCGCGCGGGGGTGGGGTTGGCGGGGCTTTGTTGGCGCAGGCCAAATCCCAATCAGAACGACTGGCGCTTTGGTGTCATCAGGCAAACACCGGCGCACGGCGTTTTTATGCGCGCCACGGATTTGAAGAAACCCAAACCAGCGACGGGCAGGGCAACGACGAAAACCTGCCGGATGTTTATCTGGTCTGGACGCGAGGAACGCCATGAAAAACCCAAAACGCCCTGTGTTGATCGAGTTGCCAGAAGATGCGCCGGTCGCGCCCCAAAATGCCCCGGTTGTGCAGGACGTCGGCGCGCCAAGCGGACAGGCGATGCAAAGGGCTGCAGCATTGGCGGCGCGCCCACGCTCGGTGCTTTTTCGGTGGTTTTGGCGTCTTGGCGCGGCACTTGTGGGCTTTATGGCGTCGCTTTGGGCATGGGACGCGCTAACCAGCCTTGTTGCGCGCAATACCTATATTGGCTACGGCGCGATTGGCCTGCTGGGCGCATTTATGCTGGTCTGTCTGGCAATTATCCTGCGCGAATGGGCGGCGTTTGCCCGGTTGCGCAAGCTGGACGGTTTGCGGCGGGATGCAGAGGCCGCGCTGGCGTCGGCCGATCTGGGTGCCGCGCAGGGGGTGCTGGACCGGTTGTTGACGCTCTATCGGGATCGTCCGGATCTTTCGTGGGGGCATGCTCGCGTGCTCGAGCGGCGGCGCGACATTCTGGACGGCGATGGATTGCTGAGCCTGGCCGAAGTAGAGCTGACCGCCCCACTGGATCAACAAGCGCGCCGCGAAATCGAGGCGGCGGCGCGCCAGGTCGCGACCGTTACGGCCATTGTCCCGCTGCCGCTTGCGGATATGCTGGTGGCGCTGGCCGCAAACCTTAGGATGATCCGCCGGATCGCGGAAATTTACGGTGGCCGGGCAGGCACGCTGGGCAGTTGGCGGCTGACGCGCAGCGTGCTGACGCATCTGGTGGCAACGGGAGCTGTGGCTGTTGGCGACGACCTGATAGGCTCGATTGCCGGGGGCGGCGTGTTGTCGAAAATCTCGCGCCGCTTTGGCGAGGGTGTGATCAACGGCGCACTGACGGCGCGGGTCGGTGTTGCAGCAATGGAAGTCTGCCGACCGCTGCCTTTTCACGCCGCAAAACGCCCCTCGGTTACCCGGTTGCTCCAGCGGGCGCTGACCGGGCTTTTTGCCACCTCGCCAAAGGCATGATCTGCGTGCCTATCTGGCGTCTTTACCTGCCCGGTCCAGCGGCCTATAACGCGCCAATGACACGGATATTGGCCATTATTATTCGAATTACCGGCCCGGCGCTCTGATCTGATCGAGCCGCCGGGACAAGGCGTGTGAAACCCCGCGCCGCGCCGTTCGAAATATCCCCAATCAAGATTTGAAGGACGCCACAAATGTGCGCCGATACGCCAGAGCTTAACTACAAAAAAACGCTTAACCTGCCGGTTACAGATTTTCCGATGCGTGCCGGGCTGCCCAAGCGCGAGCCGGGTTGGTTGGAAAAATGGGAAAAGATCGGTGTTTATGACCGGTTGCGCGAAAAGCAGGGGCGCGAGCCGTTCACCCTGCATGACGGCCCGCCTTACGCAAATGGCCATCTGCATATTGGTCATGCGCTGAACAAAATCCTGAAAGATATGATTGTTCGCAGCCAGCAGATGATGGGACATGATGCGCGCTATGTGCCGGGCTGGGATTGTCACGGGCTGCCGATTGAGTGGAAAATCGAGGAACAATACCGCGCCAAGGGAAAAGATAAGGACGAGGTCGACGTTGTCGATTTCCGGCAGGAATGCCGTCGCTTTGCTGCCGGTTGGGTCGATATCCAACGCGAGGAATTCAAACGCCTTGGCATCGAGGGAAATTGGGAAGACCCCTATCTGACGATGAATTTCCACGCCGAAGCCGTGATTGCCGAGGAATTTCAGAAATTCCTGATGAACGGAACACTGTATCAAGGCTCCAAACCTGTGATGTGGAGCCCGGTTGAAAAAACCGCGCTGGCCGAGGCCGAGGTTGAATATCACGACAAGGACAGCTTTACGATCTGGGTGAAATTCCCGGTTATCGGGGGGGATAACAAAGCGCTGGAAGGGGCCTGTGTTGTAATCTGGACGACCACGGCCTGGACCATCCCGTCCAACAAGGCCGTCGTGTATTCGGATGACATTTCCTACGGCGTCTACGAAGTGACCGAGGCGGCTGCTGACAATTGGGTCAGAACCGGTGATCGTCTGGTCCTGTCGGACAAACAGGCCGAAGACGTGTTGGGCCGCGCGCGGGTTGATGCGTTTAAGCGTGTTTGCGACGCGGGCGATCTTTCTGGCGTGACGCTGGCCCACCCGCTTGCCGGGGCCGAGGGCAGCAATGGCGAATGGGACGAGCCGCGCGATTTTCGCGCCGCCCCTTTCGTCACCGATGAGGAAGGCACAGGCTTTGTGCATTGCGCGCCGTCCCACGGCATGGACGAGTTCGAGCTTTACCGCGACGCCGGAATGCTTGAGCAGATGATCACCTATAATGTGCTGGAAGACGGATCATTTCGCGCCGACATGCCATTTTTTGGCGGCAAAAAGATCATCAAGCCCAATGGCAAAGAGGGCGACGCAAACAAGGCTGTGATCGACAAACTTGCCGAACATGGCGGCCTGCTGGCACGCGGTAAGATCAAGCACAGCTATCCCCATTCATGGCGCTCCAAGGCACCGCTGATCTATCGCAATACGCCGCAATGGTTCGCCGCCATCGACCGCGAAGTGGGCGACGGGCAGGACACATACGGCAAGACGATCCGCGAGCGGGCGCTGACCTCGATTGATGAGCTGGTCACATGGACACCAAAAACCGGGCGCAACCGTTTGTTTTCAATGATCGAGTCTCGCCCGGACTGGGTCTTGTCGCGCCAACGCGCTTGGGGCGTGCCGCTGACCTGTTTTGTTAAAACGGGTGCGCTGCCGACGGATGATGATTTTCTGTTGCGTGATGCAGACGTAAACGCGCGGGTCGTCGCCGCGTTTGAGGCCGAGGGCGCGGATGTATGGTATCAGGATGGTGCCAAGGCGCGCTTTCTTGGCGATAAGTATGATGCGGCCGAATACACCCAGATTTTCGACGTTCTGGATGTGTGGTTTGACAGTGGTTCAACCCATGCCTTCGTTTTGCGCGACCGCGCGGACGGAACGGCAGATGGGATTGCGGACGTCTATCTTGAAGGCACCGATCAGCACCGTGGCTGGTTCCATTCGTCAATGTTGCAGGCCTGCGGCACGATCGGGCGTGCGCCATACCGGGCCGTTGTGACCCACGCCTTCACGCTGGATGAAAAGGGCATGAAGATGTCCAAATCGCTTGGCAACACCATCGTTCCCGAACAGGTTGTCAAGCAATATGGCGCCGATATTCTGCGCCTTTGGGTGGCCACGACGGATTATACCCATGATCACAGGATCGGGCCGGAAATCCTGAAAGGTGTGGCCGACAGCTATCGCCGGTTGCGCAACACGATACGGTTCATGCTCGGCTCGCTTAGCCAATTTACCGAGGCTGACCGGGTAGACCCCGCAGAGATGCCCGAATTAGAGCGGCTGATCCTGCACCGGCTGGCCGAGCTGGACGTAAAAGTGCGCGAAGGTTATGCAACGTATGATTTTCAAGGCATGTTTCAGGCGATCTTTACTTTTGCCACCATTGATCTGTCTGCGTTCTATTTTGATATCCGCAAAGACGTTCTTTATTGCGATGGCGACACGGCTGAGCGGCGCGCGGCGCGCACGGTGCTGGATATGCTTTATCAACGGCTGACGAAATGGTTGGCACCGGTGCTGGTGTTCACCATGGAAGAAGTCTGGCTGGAACGGTTCCCGGGCGACGACAGCTCGGTCCATTTGCAGGATTTCACTGATACGCCGGGCGATTGGCTGAACGAAGATCTGGCGGCCAAATGGGCGGTCGTGCGCAAGGTGCGCCGCGTGGTGACGGGCGCATTGGAAATTCAGCGTCAGGAAAAAACCATCGGCGCCAGTCTGGAAGCGGCCCCGACAGTTTATGTCGATGCTGACACCGCCGCCGTGCTAAAAACCGTGCCGTTTGAAGATATGTGCATCACCTCTGCCATTACCATTTCAACCGGAGCCGCGCCTGCGGGGGCATTCACGCTGGATGATACCGTTGGTGTCGCCGTCGTATTTGCAAAACCCGAGGGTCAGAAATGCCAGCGTTGCTGGAAAATTCTGCCCGATGTGGGCAACCACGGGCATGAAGGTGTTTGTGGGCGCTGTGATGACGCACTTGGCTAGGTCAACGCCCTGATGCCCGCCGTCCTGCTGGACAGCCCGTTTGGCCAGCTTTCGGTGGTCGAGGATGATGGTGCGATTACCCGGCTGACCTGGGGCGGCAAAGCGGATGGCGATCAGACAGATTTGCTGCGCGAGGCGGGCGCGCAACTGCGTGCTTATGGTGATAAACAGCTAACGCGTTTTGATCTGCCGTTGCGCGTGGTCGGTTCTGAATTTCAGCGCGCGGTCTGCGATGCGATGCTGGAAATTGCGTTCGGCGAAACAAGGACATACGGTCAGATTGCCAGCGACTTGGGGGCATCACCACAGGCGGTTGGGAATGCCTGTGGCGGTAACCCGATCCCGATCATTATTCCCTGCCACCGGGTGATCGGCAGCACCGGCAAACTGACTGGTTTTGGTGGTGGGATTCCGACCAAGAAAGCACTGCTAAAACTCGAACTGGAACACAGTCAGTTTCCGCACAGTGCCTGAGTCGGTATTTGTTACCAACAGATCGGCGGCCGCAAGCGACACTTTTTCGCGCGCGCGTATTCCGGGTTAGAATTCCAGCATGTTAATTAATGCTGATTTTTCGCTGCCCG